>JASFRI010000068.1:0-13448 GCA_050115015.1 Acidobacteriota bacterium | reverse complement strand
GAGTCCACGATCAGGGGCAGCCCGTGGCTGTGGGCCAGGTCCGCCACCGCCTCGACGTCGAAGAAGCCCAGGCCCGGGTTGCTGGGCAGCTCGCCGTAGAGAAACCGGGTGTTGCCGTCGATCCTGGAAGCCCACTCGTCCAGGTTCGTGGCGTCTTCCACCCACCGGCACTCGATGTCCCGCTCCTCGTGGAGACGGACCTGGAACTGCTGGAAGGTGCCGCCGTAGCACTGCGCCGTGGCCACGAAGTTGCGGGGCTCCGGCTTGTTGTGGAAGCGGTGGACCAGGAAGGGCTGCACCGCGGTCATGATCGCCGCCATCCCGGACGAGGTCGAGCAGCACTCCGTGTGCCCGTCGAACCCGTACCCCTCCAGCAGGGCCAGGGTCCACTCGTAGTAGTACGTGGAGGGGTTGGCGATCCGCGAGTAGGACCAGCTGGGTATCAGGTAGGCCAGGGCCGCCGCCATCTCGTCGGAGTCGTGAAACGCCTGGGCGGTGCTCATGAAGATCGGCTCGATGATGGAGCCCTGGTAGTCATCCAGCGCATCCTGCATCGTGTAGAGCCCGTGGACCGCGATGGTGTCGAACTTCCACCGCTTCACCACCTCCCGGATGTAACGGTTGCGCTGCTCGAGGTAGGTGTTGTTGCGGTCGACGTACCGCTGCATGCCCGGCGTGATCGGCACTTCGCTCGTTCCGCTCATCGTGTCCTCCGTTCACTGTATCCAGAAGGCAGGCAGGTTCGTGGAGGGGCCCGGCGGGCCTGCTTGCCGGTCGTTGGCGATCTCCAGCATGACCATGATGACACCCGCCTTCCGGGGGGCGCAATACCGCCGCGAACGGCGGTCAGGGCTCCAGCACCGTCTCCCGCGGGATCACCACCAGACCCGACCGGGTGACCGTGAACCGACTGGCATCCTCCTCGGGATCGTAGCCGATGCGGAACCCCGGCGGCACCGACACGCCCTTGTCGATGATGGCGTGACGCACCCGGGCCTTGCGGCCGATCTTGACCCCCTCGAACAGGATCGACTTCTCCACCCGGGAGTACGAGCGCACCAGGACGTCCGGGGAGAGAATGGAGCGCTCCACCTGGCCGCCGCTGATGATGCAGCCGTGGCACAGGAGGGAGTCGAGGGCCTCCCCCCGGCGGCCGTCGGTGTCGGCGAAGACGAGCTTGGCCGGGGGACGGGGCCGGACCGACGACCGGATGGGCCAGTCCTCGGCGTAGAGGTTGAACCTCGGGTCGACGGAGACCAGGTCCATGCTGGCCTCGTAGTAGGAGTCCAGGGTGCCGATGTCCCGCCAGTACTTCTCCGGCTTGCCGTTCCTGTCGTGGAAGGAGTGGGCCCGGACCTCCTCGCCCCGGGCCACCATGGCGGGGAGGATGTTCCGGCCGAAGTCGTGGTCCGTCTCCTGCGCGGCGTCCTCCGAGGTCCACTTCACCAGCGCGTCCCGGTTGAACACGTAGACCCCCATGTTCACCAGGCTGTGATCCGGCTTGCCGGGCATGGGGCGCGGGTCCGCCGGCTTCTCGTCGAACTCCAGGATGCGGCCGTCCTCGGAGACGATCAGGACCCCCATCCGGGTGGCCTCGTCGCGACGGCACTCGGCCGCCGCCACGGTTACCGATGCGCCGGTGCGAACGTGCTCCTCGACCATGGCGGAGTAGTCCATCTTGTAGACGTGGTCTCCGGAGAGGATCAGCACCCGGTCGGGCCGCTCGTGCTCCAGGGTGTAGATGTTCTGGAACACCGCGTCGGCGGTCCCTTCGTACCAGCGCTCGCCGGTGCGGAACTGCGGGGGGATCGTGTAGAGGAACTCCCCCAGCGCCGAGGAGAGGATGTTCCAGCCCTCCCGCAGGTGCCGGTCCAGGGAGACGCTCTTGTACTGGGTGAGGACGTAGATCCGCCGCAGCCCCGAGTTGACGCAGTTGGAGAGGGTGAAGTCGATGATGCGGTACTTCCCGGCGAAGGGGACCGCGGGCTTGGCCCGGTCCCGGGTCAGGGGGTGCAGGCGCTCCCCCTGTCCGCCCGCCAGGACGAGGACGAGGGTGTTCTGCAGCAGCGAGGCGATGGTCCTGGGGCTCATGGCGGCCTCCCGGCGCCTCCGCGCGACCACCGGGGCGGGGACGGAGTAGCGATCGGATTGTACAATTGTACAGGGGACGGGTCCGCAGGTGGTGCGGTCAGCCCGTCGCTCCCGCGCCCGGCCCCTCCGCCTCGACCACGCGTCCCTCTCGAACGAAGAGGACCCGGGTGAAGGCATCGCAGGCCGCGAGCGCACCCTCGAAGGCGATGGACTCTCCCGGCCGCAGCCGCAGATGCTCCACCGCGTCGGGGGGGAGCTGCACGGAGGCCCGCACACGGCGGGCGAGCACCCCACCCTCCAGCTCCAGCAGGTCCACCACCAGCCGGGTGCCGGGCCGGTCGCCGAACACGAGGTCGAAGGCGTAGCGCTCCGCCCGCCGGAATGCGCCGGTCCAGCGGACCCGGAGGCCGCGGTAGCGCTCCTCGAAGCGCCGCGCCGCCTCCAGGCTCAGCACGCCCGCCTCGAACAGATCCCGGCAGACCGGGCCGGGATCGGACGCCGGTCCCGCCGGGGGCGGACCGGGGGATGTCGGCTCCTCCGGCGCCGCCGTCGGCGCGGGGCCCGGGTCGGGGGTGGCGAGCTTCCCTTCGGCCCGCGCCGACCAGCCGGCCAGCTCCTCGTCCCCCTCGCCGGCGGCGTCCGCCGCCCGGAAGGCCTCTGCCGCCTCCTGGTAGCGGCCCCCGGAGTAGAGGATCTGTCCTTCCACCAGGCCGGCGTCGGGGTCGCGCTGCGCCGGGTCCCGGCGCACCGCCTCCAGGGCCTCCTCGGTCCGGCCCTCCCGGATGGCGTCCACCGCCGCGCCCAGTCGATCCCCGGCCTCGGCGGGGCGGCTCAGGTGCGAGGCCACCCGGACCAGCCGGCGCAGGTGCCCCGCCAGCCGCCCGGGGTCCGTCTCCATGCCGGGGCAGGACCAGACGATGCCGGTGTCGTTGATCTCGCAGCCGGCGAGAGCGTTCAGGAGCCGCAGGATGCGCAGACGGCGGGCCGGCGTGAGGAACTCGATGACCCGCCGGGGGTCGGAGCCCTTGACGACCACGTCGGCGTCGAACGCGGCATCCCCCACCTGGATGTCCTGCGCGCCCAGCATCCTCGCGAACCCGAAGAGCATCCCCTCGCGCTTGAGCCGCAGGCCGATCCCGAGCGGCCGCGGGAAGTCGATCCGGTAGCGCGTGAACGCCTTGGAGTTGTTGCCCGCCCGCCGGACGTGCCGGTCCACGAGGACCCGGAGGCCGTCCAGCTCTCCGGAGATCTGGCGCTTGCCGAAGGTGCCGCCGGAGGAATGCTCGAGATCGAGGCTCGCCGCGGCAGCCCCCCAGGCGGCATCCACCTTCTTCCGGTACTGGTGGACGGCCCAGCCGATGAGGGCGGCCACCGGGATCAGGAAGAAGAGGAAAAGGCCTTCCATCCGCCGCGCGCCTCCGTCTCAGTTGCCGAGCGTGACCACCGGCCCCCGGGCGGCGTCGCCGCTGTCGGTCAGGGAGAGCATGAGCTGGAGGATGGCGAAGGTGCGCTTGGAGAGCATGTCCTTGTCGTCGATGTAGAACCAGTAGCCGCGGTTCGGGACGGCGGCGTAGGCGTCTTCGGGACGCTCGGGGGCCTGCTGTACCCGGATCAGCGGGGACAGGCTCTTGGCGTCGCTATGGAACGTGGGCAGGGTGCGCTCCTGCTGCACGTGCTCCTCGGGAACATCGATCCTCCAGGCCAGCTCGTTCATGATCTCCAGGAGCGAGGAGGTCAGGACCATGATCTCACGCCCCGTTGCCGGCACCAGGCCGTAGCCCAGATGGTACTCCCCGACGTCGGGATCCAGCGCCAGGCTCCGGTAGAAGAAGTCCAGGTCGCGCCGCACGTCGTCGGAGACCGGTACCTTGGTCCGGTAGACGAGGATCGTCGCCGGCTTTCCCTGCTCCTCCTTGCGCAGCCCGATGGCGCGGGCGTCGCGGAGCCTCTTCCAGACCTCCATGAGCTCGATGAAGCGCGGGTCCGCCTGTCGCCGGTTCGCCGGGCTGGCCCACTCGTTCTCGATCCCGTTGATCGAACGGACCGTCAGGCGGAACAGTCCCTCCGGCGCCCATCCCGCCTGGATCAGCGCGAACAGCGACTCCGGTGGCAGGGGGGTCATCAGGCTGCGGGCGAACTTCTGCCCTGCGACGGGGGTATAGGTGATGGTCGGACGATCCGACCAGCGTCCGCCCCCCCCCAGGGTCAAGGTGTTCTGTCCGGTCAGTGCCGTGTTCGCCCCCGCCCCCAGCGCGACCTCCCCCTCGAGGGTGTACTGGTTGATCACCGAGGACACGTTGACGAAGACCGGAGCGTCGACGTAGCGCATCCCGACGATGTTCATCAGGAGCTGCTCCCGCAGCGATGTGCCGAGGGCGCCCCCGTAGTCGAACTGGTCCCGGGGGATCGTCTTGGGCCCGACGGATGCGCAGCCGCAGGCCACGAGGGCAAGGAAGGCGACGGTGGCCCGGAGACCGAGGAGCGATCGCCGGGGGAGAAGCCGTTTCGTCATGAGCCACCTCCAGGACGGGATTCCTGGGGGCCAGGATACTCCCTTTCCCGGGGCGGGTGGCGCTCAGTCGCGGGTGAGCCGGCGGTACCGGATCCGGTGGGGCTGGTCCGCCTCCGCGCCCAGACGCCGCCGGCGATCCTCCTCGTATTCCTGGTAGTTCCCCTCGAACCAGACCACGCGGCTGTTGCCCTCGAACGCCAGCATGTGCGTGGCGATCCGGTCGAGGAACCAGCGATCGTGGCTGATGACCACGACGCAGCCGGCGAACTCCAGCAGGGCGTCCTCCAGGGCCCGGAGCGTGTCCACGTCCAGGTCGTTCGTCGGCTCGTCGAGGAGGAGGACGTTGGCGCCGCTCTTCAGCAGGCGGGCCAGGTGGACGCGATTGCGCTCCCCGCCGGACAGGTCCCGGACGAGCTTCTGCTGGTCCGCCCCCTTGAAGTTGAACCAGGATGCGTAGGCCCGGGTCTTGACGGTCCGCTTGCCGAGCTCGATCTCCTCCTCGCCGTCGGCGAGGGCCTCCCAGACCCGGTGCTCGCCGTTCAGCGCGTCCCGGGACTGATCCACGTAGGCGAGCTGGACGGTCTCGCCGAGGCGCAGGGTCCCGGCGTCCGGCTTCTCCTCCCCGACGATCATCCGGAACAGGGTCGTCTTGCCGGCACCGTTCGGTCCGATCACCCCGACGATCCCGCCGGGGGGGAGGCGGAACGACAGGTCGTCGATGAGCAGGCGCTCGTCGAACCCCTTCGTCAGCCCCTCGGCCTCGATCGCCACGTCCCCGAGCCGCGGTCCCGGCGGGATGTAGATCTGGTGGGTCTCCCCCCGGTCGGCCGGCCCTTCCTCACGCAGGAGGGTCTCGTACGCCTTGAGCCGCGCCTTGCTCTTGGCGTGGCGGGCCCGGGGCGCCATCCGCACCCACTCCAGCTCCCGCTCCAGGGTGCGCTGGCGCGCCGCCGAGGCCCGCTCCTCCCGGGCCAGGCGCTGCCGCTTCTGATCCAACCAGGAGGAGTAGTTTCCCTCCCAGGGGATGCCCTCGCCGCGATCCAGCTCGAGGATCCACCCGGCGACGTTGTCCAGGAAGTACCGGTCGTGGGTCACCGCCACCACCGTGCCGGGGTACTCCGCCAGGTGCCGCTCCAGCCAGGCCACCGACTCGGCGTCGAGGTGGTTCGTCGGCTCGTCGAGGAGCAGGAGATCCGGTTCCTGCAGGAGGAGCCGGCAGAGCGCCACCCGGCGTCGCTCGCCGCCGGAGAGATGGGCCACCGCGGAGTCGCCGGGGGGGCAGCGCAGCGCGTCCATGGCGATCTCGAGCTTGCGGTCCAGCTCCCAGGCGTTGACCGCGTCGATACGATCCTGAAGATCCCCCTGCCGCGCCAGGAGGCGCTCCATCTCGTCGCCGTTCATCGGTTCGGCGAAGCGCTCGCTGACCGCGTTGAACTCGTCCAGCAGCGCCTTGGTCTCCGCCACCCCTTCCTCGACGTTCTCCAGGACGGTCTTCTCCGGATGGAGCTGCGGCTCCTGCGCCAGCATGCCGACCTTGATCCCCTTCGCCGGGAACGCCTCGCCGAGGAAATCCTCGTCCTCCCCCGCCATGATCCGCAGCAGACTGCTCTTCCCGGCGCCGTTCAGCCCGAGCACGCCGATCTTGGCGCCGTGGAAGAACGACAGCCAGATCCCCTTGAGGATCTCCCGCTTCGGCGGGACGATCTTCCGCAGGTCCTTCATCGTGTAGATGAACTCCGGCATGGCCGCGTCCTCCCGTGAGGCGGGAAGGATACCAGTGCGGCCCTCCCGTTGACAGGCCGCGAGGATCCGGGCATGGTCTTTCAGGATGGGAAGCTCCCGGCTTCCCGGAACCAGCCCGGCGACATGAGAGACGAGTCCGCGACCTCAGGCCCCGGCGCCACCGGCGCCCCGGATCCCCGGCCCCTGGACCACGACGTGGTGGTGATCGGCGGCGCTCTGGCCGGGGCGTCCACGGCGCTCCTCCTGAAGCAGCGCCGGCCTGACCTCCGCGTCCTGATCGTCGAGAAGCGCGAGAGCCTGGGAAGACGGGTGGGGGAGGCCACCGTCGAGGTCAGCGGCTACTTCCTGTTCCGGGTGCTGGGCCTCGGCAGGCACCTCAACGAGGACCACATCGCGAAGAACGGTCTGCGGTTCTGGTTCGCGCCGGACGCCGGCCTCCCGTGGCAGCGCTGCAGCGAGATCGGCGGCCGCTACATCTCCCGGCTGCCCTCCTGGCAGATGGACCGCGCGGTCCTCGACGAGGAGGTCCTGCGCCGGGCCCGGGAGGCGGGCGTGGAGGTCTGGCGTCCCGCGGCGGTCCGCTCCGTGGAGCTGCGGGAGGGCGGGGTGCAGGAGCTGCGGATCCGGCGGCCGGCCGGCGGGCCGGAGGAGGCGGCGGTCACGGTCCGCGCCCGCTGGGTCGTCGACGCCTCGGGCCTGGCCGCCATGCTCGCCCGTCGCAAGGGCTGGCTGCAGCGCAACGAGGATCATCCCACCACGGCCATCTGGGCGCGCTGGCGGAACGTGGGCGACCTGGATGACGTCGCGCGGGACCGGGAGCGGCCCGGCTGGAGCGACGGCGTGTTCTCCCTGCGCGGGACCGCGACGAACCACCTGATGGGCCGGGGCTGGTGGGCCTGGATCATCCCCCTCCGGGGCGGCGACACCAGCGTCGGGGTCGTCTTCGATCAGCGCCACCTGCCGCGTCCCTCCGAGGGCACCGTGGCCGATCGCCTGCGGCGGCTCCTGACCGAGAACCACCCCCTGGGGAGGGAGCTGCTGGCCCGGGCCGTCCTGCGCGACGAGGACGTGCACTGGAGGGAGAACCTGGCGTACGTCAGCCGGGTGGTCGCCGGGGACGGGTTCGCCCTGGTCGGGGACGCCGCGGGGTTCCTGGATCCCTTCTACAGTCCCGGGCTGGACTGGCTGGCCTACACCGTGAGCGCCGCGGTGGAGCTCATCGAGCCCCGGGACGAGGGGGAGAGCGCCGCGGAACGGGCGGCACGTTCCAACCGGGCCTTCGCCTGCAGCTACCGCCGGTGGTTCGAGGCGATCTACAAGGACAAGTACGAGTACCTCGGCGACTTCGATCTGCTGCGGGCGGGCTTCCTCCTCGATCTCGGCCTCTACTACCTGGGGATCGTCTCGCAGCCCTACCGACGCGGGCCGGCGGCGCTGACCGAGCCGCCCTTCTCCACGCCACCGTCCACGCCGTTCTTCCGGTTCATGCGGTTTTACAACCGCCGTCTGGCCGCCATGGGTCGGCGACGGATGCGCCTGGGCATTCCGGGCCGCGGGAACCGCGACCGCCGGTTCCTGTTCGGCGGCTTCACCCTCAGCCCCACGGGAGCGGCCAACCTCCTGCGGGGCGCTGCCTTCTGGCTCGGACTCGAGCTCACCGAGGGATGGCGCACCTGGCTGCGCGGGAGCCCCGTCCCGCCCGTTCCCCGGCCCGTACGCCCGGGCCGCGCGGTGTCGGATCCCGCCACCACTCCGGAATCGAGCCGCTCCCGTTGACCTCGGTGCGTCCGGTCATTATTAGTGACCGAGGTCGTGGCCGGCGGGCCCGGCGGGGACACCACGGAGGTCCCGGAGAGGAGCGCGTGAACACCAAGAGCTGTCCCAACTGCGGGATCGAGGTTCCGGGCACGGCGGAGAACTGCACCTGTGGCTTCACCTTCGTCGACTACGAGGGGGGGTTCCAGGCACCGGGGGCGGTACGCTCCGGCGAGGGTGCGATGGCCGTGCAGGCGGTCCCGATGCGGGAGCCCGAGGCACCCCCGGTGGCCCAGCCCGCGGTCAAGCCCCCGGCCAAGCCCGTGACGAAGGCCGTGCCCGTGCCGACCGACGCGACCCCGCGTCCGAACCCGGCGCTGCTGATGGACTGCCCTTCCTGCGACAAGCGGATCTCGAAGCGTGCGCCGCGCTGTCCCCATTGCGGCAGCTCTCCGTACGAGTACTGCGAGGTCTGCGCGGAGCGCATCCTGGCCAACAGCGCGTCCTGCCCGGCCTGCGGTGACCCGCAGCCCTTCGGATAGCCGCCGCTAGCGCCTCGTCGCCGATGCGCAGGCCCCCGAACTGGGGGCATGGGGAATCGACTCCTCGGCGCGCCTTGGACTCGCCGCGCAAGACCCAGCGGCGGACGGCACCAGACTTTTCGGCCGGACCTCTAGGCCGCCTTGCCGTCCTCGCCCCGCGGGAACCACGCGCGGAGGAACTCGCAGAACCGCCGGCATGCGTCGGTGACCGTGAAGATCCCGGCGAGCTTCCCCTCCCGGGTGACGAGCGCGGCATCGATGTGCCGCTCCGCCATGCGTAAGAGCACGTTGTCGAGGGGCTCGTCCAGGTCGACCACGTAGAGCTCCCGGAGCAGGACGTCCCGTACCCGCCCCTCTCCGCCGCGGTCGACGTCCCGGTCGCTCAGGGCGCCGACCAGCCGACCGTTCTCCACCACCGGAAGATGACGGATGTGATGGTCCACCATCATCCGCCGCGCGTCGTCGAGCGCCGCGGCCGCCTCGACGGAGTAGGGGAACGGCGTCATCATCGACTTCACGGCGGGCATATGGGTCATCGTCCGCGAGATTCTCAAGGCCCCTCTCCTTCCGACGCCCCGCCCTGCGGGGGATCGCTCCCCGGGGGCATCCACCGTCCGGAGCATCATAGTCCGGGCCTGCGCATCCGGTGCCCTCGCGTCTCGCCGAGGCACCGGATGGAGGCCCGATTCGCGCCCTGGCGGCCATCCGGCTGTCCGTCAGACTCCGGGTCCGTTCAATCCTGTTCTCTCCCGGCAGCACCCCGGGCGAGGTCTGAAATGCCGCTCCCGGTGCGGCGTTTCCGTTGCATGGGTGCCCACGACGGAGTAGGATAGGACCACTTCAAACAGGACGAAGCCGACCTTGAGGATAGAGGAGGACGATGATGAGGACTCTTGCCGGCACGATGGTCATGGTATTGCTGCTGCTCGTGCTTCCGGCGGTCGCGGAGGAGCCGGCGGCCTTGGAATCCCCGGTGACCGTTGGTGATCTCTCGGTGAGGCTGGCGGGCATGCTGACCGGGAAGCACTACGACGTCGAGGGCGCGCGGAGCGTGCTCACCCAGCTCGGCGTGGCGCTGGAGGGGGCGGCGGACGCCCCGGTCGATCAGGCCTACCTGATCGGAGCCCTGAACCAGGCGGGCCTGCGGGTCCGGACGACGAGGCCCTCCGATGCGGTGAGCCGTGAGGATCTGGACGTCCTGGCGACGCTCTTTCAGATCGAGGACGGCAGCCAGGAGCCGTGTCCGCCGGGCTTCCCCGGACAGTCGTGCAATGCCGTGCAGTGCAAGGGTGGCGACAGCGCCGGCGACTTCTGCTACACGGACGACAACTGCCCGGGCGGCTACTGCAGCTTCCCGCCCGGACTGGCGAAGATGGTCGCCACGCCGAACTGATCCGAACTCGCCGCCGCGAAACGGCCGCTCCCACCGGGGCGGCCGTTGTCGCGTACCGGGGCCGGCCGCGTGGGCGACGCGCCGCGTGTGTTTGACACGTTTCCACCCGGCTTCTATGCTGCGACCGTTCCCGCGGCCCCACGGGCGTCCTCCGAGGCCGGGGACGGAGGACACGGCCCGTCCCGTCCGGGAACGCGTGCACCCGGATGATCCGTCCATCTCGCCTCCTGCTTCTCCTCGCCCTCCTGGCCCCCGGCCCGTCGGCGGCGCGGCCGCCCGCCGTGCAGGAGCCCGGGGCCGCGGTGGCGGAGCGCCCCCGGATCGGCCTCGTGCTGAGCGGCGGCGGGGCCCGCGGCGCCGCCCATGTCGGCGTGCTCAAGGTCCTCGAGGAACTGCACGTTCCCGTCGACGCGGTGGCCTGCACCAGCATGGGGGCGGTGGTCGGGGGTCTCTACGCCACGGGGCATGGACCCGGCGAGCTGCAGGAGATCCTGCTGCAGGCCGACTGGGAGGAGCTGTTCCGGGACAGACCGCCCCGGGATGAGATGCCCTTCCGGCGCAAGCAGGACGATCGGGACATCCTGTTCCGTTTCGAGCTGGGGGTTGGCCGGTCCGGGGTGTCACTGCCCTCCGGACTCGTCGCCTCCCAGAAGCTGAGCTTCCTGCTCCGATCGCTCACCCTGGACGCCGCCGACATCCAGGACTTCGACGACCTGCCCATCCCCTTCCGTGCCGTCGCCACGGATCTCAACGACGGCCGACCCGTGGTGCTGGCGGACGGGGATCTGGTCTCCGCGATCCGCGCCAGCATCGCGATCCCGGGTCTGCTGGGGCCGGTGGAGATCGGCGGGCGGATCCTCGTGGACGGCGGCCTGGTGGCCAACCTGCCCGTCGACGTCGCCCGGGCCATGGGGGTCGACCGGATCATCGCGGTGGACGCCGGAACACCGCCGGATTTCTTCGAGAAGGTGCCGTCGGCACTGGAGGTATCGGCCCAGGCCTTCATGGTCGTCTCGGAGCGCTTCGTGGAGGAGCAGCGTGAGATGCTCGGCCCGGACGATCTCCTGATCACACCCGAGCTCGGCGAGATCTCCTCCACGAAGTTCAGCCGGACCCCGGAGATCCTGGAGCGCGGCGAGAAGGCCGCGAGGGCCCTGGAGGACCGCCTGCGGGACTTCTCCGTCTCCCCGGAGGCGTACGAGGCCTATCGCGCCGCGCGGGCGTCCCGTGGGAGCCACGGGCCGGTGCGCCTGGACCGGATCGAGGTGGAGGGGCTGGACCGCGTGGACCCCCGCCGGGTCACCCGGCAGATCCACAGCCGGACCGGGCAGCCCCTCGACCTGGAGACGCTCCAGCAGGACCTGGCGAGGGTCTACCGCATCGGGGCGTTCGAGAACGTCGACTTCCGGGTCGTGCGGGAGGGCCCCGGCACGGTCCTCGTGATCCGCGCCACCGAGAAGTCCTGGGGCCCCGGCTACCTCCGGTTCGGGACGGGGCTGGAGGCGGATTTCAGCGGCAGCGGCGAGTACGTCCTCATCGGACACTACCGCCGGGAGCTGATCAACCGTCTCGGTGCCGAGTGGCGGAACGTCCTGCGGCTCGGAAGCCTGAACGACCTGCGGTCCGACTTCTTCCAGCCGCTGGACTTCTCCGGACGGTGGTTCGTGAATCCCATCCTGGACCTGCAGCGCGTCGAGGAGGACCGGTTCCTTCCCTCCGGCGCCCGGGAGCGTCTCCTGCTGCAGAGCTGGGACGGCGAGCTCGACGTCGGCATCCAGATCGGCAACCGGATCGACATCCGTGGCGGCTATCTCGGGGGACAGCTCTTCACGGAGATCCTCTCGGAGTCGGATCCGGCGGAGCGCCACGACCTCGGGGCCGCCGTGTTCCAGTTCACCCTCGACGTCCAGGACAACGTCTGGTTTCCGCACCGGGGGGCCTTCACGAAGCTCCGGGTGGAGTCGTACCGGAGATCCCTCGGCGCCACCGATCGCTACGACAAGGCCTTCCTGGAGGCGTCCCAGCCCTGGAGTTCCGGCCGCGACACCGTGACGCTGGCCGCGCGGCTCGGCTCCTCCCTGGGCAGCGATCTGCCGTTCTACGCCGAGTTCACCCTCGGTGGCTTCCTGGGCCTGTCGGGCCTGGAGCGCAACGCCCTCCAGGGGGACGCGCTCGGGCTGCTCAGCCTGCTCTACTACCGCCGCATCGCCAGCCTGGGACCCCTCGGGGACGCCCTCTACGTCGGGGCCGCGGTGCAGGCGGGAAACGTCTGGCCGACCTCCTCGGACGTCGACGCGTCGGAGCTGTTGCTGTCCGGCACCGTGTTCTTCGGGGCGGAGACCATCGTCGGCCCGGTCTACGTCGGCTGGGGTCTGACGGAAGGGGGGAGCTCGTCGGCCTACGTCTTCCTGGGACGGTTGTTCTAGCAGGCTGCTGAAGAACTCCGCGCCTCCGCGTTGCCAGCGCCGTGGTGCCGGCTGCAAGGCGCCGCGACGACGCGATGCCGATGTGCATCGGGGAGGAGCGGGAACGAAGCAGACGGCACTACGCCGCCGCAACCCGAAGGGCGCGAGGCGTTTGCGGGAAGCCGGAGGGCGCGGCCGCGGCGGTCCCGCCGGGTCGGGTCGATGGCTGACCTCGGGCGCCGACCTCCTCGCAAACGGCTCGCGCGCGGGCCGCGGAGTTTTTCAGCAGCCTGCTAAAGGGCTTCGGGGTCCAGGGGGACGATCTCCAGTCCCAGGTCGTCGATCGCACGGAGCAGGCGCGGCAGCACCTCCAGCACGACGGCCCTGCCCGCCGCGTTCCGGGCGCAGCCGCCGTCGTGCAGGAGCAGGATCGAGCCGCCGTGCAGGTTCGACGTCATCCGGCGCAGGACCCGGTCAGGGCTCCCGTCCACGGTATCGAAGCCGCGCCGGCTCCAGGAGACGAGCCGGAGGCCGCGTCGGGTCAGCAGCGGATCGAGGATCGGACTCCGGATGCCCGCCGGAGCGCGGAACAGCGCCGGCCGCCGGCCCGAGGTTCGCTCGAGAATGTCCTGGGCGCGATCGAGGTCGCGCCCCAGAGCGCCGGGGCCGAGCAGCGCGAACGCGCTGGAGTGGCGATAGCTGTGATTCTCCACCCGGTGTCCGCCGGCGACGATGGCCGCGACGAGCTCCGGGTGCGCCTCGGCCTTCCGGCCGATGCAGAAGAACGTGGCGTGGACGCCGGCCGCCTCCAGGAGGTCCAGCACCCGAGGCGTCACCTCGGGGTCCGGACCGTCGTCGAAGGTGAGCGCGACCCGCCTCGCCGACGGGAGCCGGGTGACGTTCTCCCCGATCCACCGGCTGCGGGGGTGCAGGCCCGCGGCGATCGCCGCGACGTGATCGGCGACCATGAAGCCCACGACCCAGGGCCAGGCCCACGGCCAGGCGAG
>JASFRI010000067.1:0-13666 GCA_050115015.1 Acidobacteriota bacterium | reverse complement strand
GTAGTGGGCGACGTAGGGGTCGCGCCGGAGCGCCTGCTGGATCTGGCTCTCGATCAGGGCATCGTCCGGACCCTCACGCCGGTCCACCTTCAGGTTGTTTCGTACCCGGGTCACCCCTACCGTGTTCCGGGCGTCCTGGGCGGCGGCCCGTCGAGCCCCGAGATAGGCCACGGTGCCTCGAAGGGTGACGAGCCCGTCGTCGACGCGCAGGGTGATCGCCGAGTCGCTTACCCTCGGATCCCGCTCCAGCGCGGCCTCCAGCGCGGTCCGGACCTCCCGGTCCGTCACCGTGAGACTGGAGGTCATGCGGCGATCCGCGTCACGGGCCCATGGCTCCACGCTGACGTCGTCATCAAGGACCGATTCCACGCCCGCGACCGTCCAGCAGTCCATCGTCGCCTCGGTCAGCTCGGCGAGGCTTCCAACCGTGCCGCGAAGACGCACCTCACCGTCCTGCACGTCCACGTCCAGGAACTCCTGATCGACCAGCGGATTCCATCTGAGGGTTTCCTGCACGTCCTGCTGGATCTCGAGGTCCGGGCGCTGAACCGTCACCGGCTCGACGGCGATCCGGTTGACCACCCCGGTGACGCCGCGAACGCCCTTGGCGACCGTCGCGGAAAGCTCCCGCTCCTGCCAGGAATCCACCGTCCCGGTGAGGGTCAGCTCCCCGTCTTGCGAGTGGACGCCGATCTCGTAGGAATCCGTGGCTGGATTGTCGAGCAGCGCACGGATGACGTCCTTGCGAATGGCCTCGTCGGAGCGGTTCGTCAACGGCCTGACCACGATCCGGTTTACGACCGATCGTACGCCTCGGACGGTCTCCGCGACACGCGCCGCCCGCTCCTTCGCGAGAAGGTTGTCCACGACGCCGGTCATGGTGAGCACGCCGTCGCGCGTGTCGAACGCCAGCCGGTGGCTCGGGACCGCCGGATCGAGGGTCATCTCGAGCTCGACGGCATCCGTGATCTGCATATCGGTGCGGGGCTGGTCTCCGCGGGCCGGCATCGATGCCAGCAGCATTAGACCCAGCAGGATGGGCAACCACCGCACCCGGCGTTGTCGATGAACCATCGGTTCTTCCTTGATCTCTCGTGGCATTCTGACTCCTTTCCTCTCGTCTTGATTTGATCTGTCGTTTCGTGCCCCGCCGGGGCGCGGCCATGCACCGCCCGCACTGGGCGGGGATCACCGCGAAGGCCGTGCCCGGCCGATCACGACCGGCGCCGCACCGGGATGCTCCATGCGGGAGCGGTGCCGCGGCGACCGAAAGGGACGGCGGCCTCAGGCCCAGTAGTGGGGCCGCCCGTAGTAGTCATACAGGCGAACCTCGTACTCCCGGTTCACCGGAGTCGACGGGTCGAAGGGCGGGCTGTTCTGGATGCGCTCCCGCTCCAGATCGACGTGAACCCGCTTACCGGCCCAGTCGATCTCCCGGACCCACGACGGAGCCACGAGGACCTTCCGCCCCGGGAGCCAGTTCTTCGTATCGACGACCATGTAACGGACCGCCCAGGAGCCCTCCTCGGCGATGAAGTCCTCCACGTGACCGATCTCGCCGTCCGTGGCCTCGATGCGATAGCCCGTCACCTCGCGTGTGCTGCGGAGGTGGGACCGCTCCAGCCGTTCGACGTCGATCTTCGGGGGCGGTGCGCCCGGGTCGAGGGTCAGGCCCGGCATCGTCCCCGACCAGAGGACGGGCCAGCCGTGATGCACACCCAGCGTCTGTCGATAGTCCGCCGAGATGGGCTGATCGAGATCCGCCGTCGGGGCATCCTCGATGGCCTTGCCCGTGAGCTGCACCGGCACCACGCCGTCGGACCACTCGGGGTGTCCGACCGCCGCCGGGGAGATCAGCACCTTGCGCCCCGGCAGCCAGTTGCCCGTGTCGATCACGAAGTACTGGATCACCCAGGACTCGTCGTCGAACCGGGTATCGTGAACCGTCCCGACCTCCTGGTCGGTGGCGTGGACGTTGTATCCCTGCAAGTGCTTCAGGCTGCGCAGCAGACCGGTGCCCGCTTCCGTCGTCTTCTGCGTCATTGTCGTCATGCGTACCTCCTTTCGACGCAAGGAGGGGTGCAAGACCGATTCCAGGCGGCGAGACCCTCCCTGGAGACCGTTCGGGGAGGCACCGGACCTCCGTCGGCGCTCACCGTCCAGCGAGAGCGGACGCCCCGGTGTCGGTGATTCGTTGACGCCGGCTGCGCCTCTCGGATAGCCTGAAGGGTTACCTGGACTACGGCGAGAGGAATGGGTCATGGTGGGTTCGAAGATCCTGCTGGTGCAGTCCGCCTCGGAAGACCTCGCCCCCTACGGGAAGCACCTCGAGGAGCGGGGTTTCGACGTCGTCCAGGTTCGCGGAGCTCGGGATGCCATTCGCCGGTTTTCCGACGAGTTCGCCGTCGTGGTGTCCGAGGTCGAGCTGGGGTCGATGGACGGATCGACGCTCCTGCAGCGTCTGCACCAGATTCGCCCGGAGACTCCCGTGATCCTGCTCGCGGACCACGGCAAGGTGAGCGAGTCGTTCGATTTGATCGAGCAGGGCGCCTATGACTACGTCCAGAAGAGCGAGGACTTCCACGATTTCACGCTGCGCGTCGGCAGGGCCCTGCAGCACGGGAAGCTCGCCGGGGAGGTCGTCGAGCTCAGACGCCAGCTCGCCGGACAGGGGACCATCGTGCCGAGCTCGTCGCCGGCCATGCTGGATGCGCTGCACCGGGCCGACGCCGTGGCGACGACCGACTACCCGGTGCTGCTCTCCGGCGAGAGTGGGACCGGCAAGGAGCTGGTGGCACGGCAGATCCACCTGCGCTCGGAGCGGCAGAACGCGGCGTTCCTGGCGGTGAACTGCGGCGCCATTCCGAAGGAGCTGTTCGAGAGCCAGCTGTTCGGTCACCGCAAGGGCTCCTTCACCGGCGCCGGCAAGGACCAGGCCGGTTTGTTCCAGGAGGCCAGCGGCGGCACGCTCTTCCTGGACGAGGTGGGGGAGATTGCCCCGGAGCATCAGGTGAAGCTGCTGCGGGTTCTGGAGCAGGGAGAGATCCGCCGCGTGGGCGAGACGGAACCCCGCCCGGTGGATGTCCGCATCGTGGGGGCCACGAATCAGGACCTCGCGGCGGCGGTCTCCGAGGGCAGCTTCCGGGAGGATCTCTTCTACCGGCTGAACGTGGTCTCGATCGTCCTGCCTCCCCTGCGGGAACGTCCCGAGGACCTGATGCCGCTGGCGCGGTCCTTCCTGGAGTCCGCCGTGGGCGAGACCGGAAAGCGCGTGCAGGGGTTCTCGGGAGACGCCGAACGAGCGCTCCGTGGCCACTCGTGGCCCGGCAACATCCGCGAGCTGCAGAACCGCATTCGCCAGGCGCTGATCGTCTGCCAGGGAGACGAGGTTCGTGCGGCGGACCTCTTCCAGGGAGGCGTGGAGGCCGGCGTCGACACCGTCGGCCCCGGACTTCTGGAGGTGGACCTGGTCGAAGCACGACGACGTTTCGAGCGGCGATACCTGGAAGAGCTGCTGCGGCGCGCCGAGGGCAACGTGACCCAGGCGGCACGCCTGGCAGGAAAGCACCGGAGCGAGCTCTACACCCTGCTGAAGCGTCATTCGATCCGGCCTGACGAATTCCGCGGGACGAGCTGACCGCCGGACCTCTTGCGGGACCCGGGGGTGCCGGACCGTCGCCTGGACCCGGATGCAGGAAGCCGGTACGATCGCGTCCCACGACGGAAGCCCCCCTGGCGCAGAACCTGCTGGACCAGCGGCGCACCTCGTTACTCGGACGAGCCATGGTACGCAACGCAGCCTCATGATGAAGACGCCGATCCTCAAGGAAGGACGAAACTGCTGGCGCTGCACCCGCGCCGAACGTCTGGCGTTCCTCGTGGACGGTGATGCGTACTTCTCCCGTCTGGCCGATGCCCTGGAGACCGCACGACGAGCCATCCTGATGCTGGGCTGGGATTTTCATAGCCGGGTCCGGTTGCGACGCGACGCGGACGAGGCGAGCGAGTTCGCCCGGATTCTCGACGGTGCGGTCCGGAAGAACGGGGAACTTCACGCCCATCTCCTCGCCTGGGACTACAACGTACTCTTCGCACCCGAGCGGGAAGCGCTTCCCTCCTACCATTTCGGGTCCCGGACCCACCGCCGCATCCGCTTCGAGCTCGATGACTGCCATCCCGTCGGGGCCTCGCACCACCAGAAGGTGGTGGTCATCGACGATGCCCTGGGGTTTGTCGGGGGCTTCGACATCACGCAGGCCCGGTGGGATACCCCGGAACATGCTCCTGATGAGACGCGCCGCATCACCCCCGGCGGTCATCGGTACCGGCCGTTTCACGACGTCCATGCGGCGGTCTCGGGCCCGGTCGCGCGAGCGCTCGGCGATCTGACTCGTGATCGATGGCTCCGGGCCACCGGGGAGGAGCTTCAGCCGGTGGACCTCGATTCGTCCCCCTGGCCGGAGGACCTGGTCCCGGAGCTTCACGACGTGGACGTGGCCATCGCGCGAACCGACCCGGCCCACGAAGGCCGTCCCGAGGTGCAGGAGATCGAGCGGCTCCTCCTTGACGCGATCGCCGGTGCGGAGCGCTGGATCTACCTCGAGAACCAGTACATCTCGTCCTCGTCGGTGCGCGACGCCCTGGCAGCACGGCTGCGGGAGCCGTCGGGACCGGAGATCCTCCTGGTGGGGCCCTTTCGTGCCGCCGGATGGCTCGAGGAGAGCACCATGGGTGTGCTCCGAGCGCGGCTGCTGCGCACGCTGCGGGAGGCGGACAAGGAAGGGCGGCTGCTGGCCTGCTATCCCCACGTGCCGGGGCTCGGAGATGACTGGCTCAACGTGCACAGCAAGGTGGCGGTCATCGACGATCGGCTGCTCACCGTCGGATCGGCCAATCTGTCCAACCGCTCCATGGGGCTCGACACGGAGTGCAACCTCGTGGTCGAGGTCGGCGACGACCCGGGACGGCTCGTGGTGGCCGGGCTCCGCGACCGGCTGCTGGGAGAACATCTCGGAGTCCCCGTCGACGACGTCCGGCGACGGATGGAGCAGGGCGGGTCGTTGCTGCGCACCGTGCGGGATCTGGGCCGCGGTGAGCGCCGGCTGGAGCCGATGGAGGAGAGCGAGCCGGACTGGGCGGAGCATCTTGTCGCCGATTCGGCGGTGGTCGACCCGGAACGGCCGATGGACCCGGAGGCGCTTCTCCCCCACCTGGGCCGGGAGGGGACCGGAGGCCGGCCGGGATGGAAGCGCTGGGCCATCGGTGGACTCATGCTGGGAGCCCTGGTCGCGCTGGCGGCCGTCTGGCGCTGGGGTCCGGCGGCGGAGGCGCTCTCCCCCCCGGCGATCGCCGATCGGCTCGATGGCTGGGGATCGGACCCTCTCGCCCCCCTGCTGGCAGTGGCCGCCTTCGTGACCGGGAGCTTCCTCATGGTCCCCGTGACGGCGATGATCCTGGCAACCGCGCTGGTGTTCGGTCCGATGACCGGCCTGGTGGTGGCACTGGGCGGTTCCCTGGCGGGCGCCATGGCGACCTTCGAGGTCGGCCGCCGTCTCGGCCGGCAGCGCGTCCGCCGGCTGATCGGAGGGAGGATGAACCGCGTGGTCCGCAGTCTGCAGCGGCGCGGGATGCTGTGGATGGCCGTCGTGCGGCTGCTCCCCGTGGCACCTTTCACCGTGGTCAACGTGGTCGCCGGAGCGATGGCGGTGCCACGCCGGGCCTTTGCGCTGGGGACCCTCCTGGGGATGGCCCCCGGTATCGCGGCCGTGACCCTTCTCGGCGAGAGCGCGCGGCGGGCTCTGATCCAACCCGGACCGGCGACCCTCGGCGTTCTCGTCGGCGCGGTCGTCCTGGTGCTGGGGGCGCTCGCGCTGGTTCGCCGGTTCGGGACCCGACACCGCGATCGGGGACAGTGAGTGTCTAGCAGGCTGCTGAAAAACTCCGCGCCCCCGCGTTGCGAGCGCCGTGGTGCCAGCTGCGAGGCGCCGCGACGACGCGATGCCGATGTGCATCGGGGAGGAGCGGGAACGAAGCAGAAGGCACTACGCCGCCGCAACCCGAAGGGCGCGAGCCGCGGAGTTTTTCAGCAGCCTGCTAGAGGTCCGGCCGAAACGTCTGGTGCCTTCCGCCGCCGGGTCTTGTGCGGCGAGTCCAAGGTGCGCCGAGGAGGTCCGAGGCAGGCCCGCAGGTTCCCGGCCCTCCCGAGGCCGGCAGGTAGTGGATGATCCGGACCAGGGGCGACGGACTGGTCCTGGTCACGTACAACGTCCGGCGCTGCATCGGCACGGATGGCCGGGAGGACCCCGGGCGTGTCGCAGAGGTCCTGCGGGAGATCCGCCCGGACGTGGCCGCCCTGCAGGAGGTGGACTCGGAGGTGGAGGGAGGCTCGCCGGATCAGCTTGCCATGCTCTCCGAGGCCACGGGCATGACCGCAATCGCAGGCCCCACGCTGCGCCGGGGAGACACCGGGTACGGGAACGCCTTGCTGGTCCGTCATCCCCCGGGCGCCGTACGCCGGCATGACCTCAGCGTCGACGACAACGCCGAACCACGCGGCGCGCTGGAGGTTGACCTGCCCTACCCAGGCCCTCCGTTGCGGCTGGTGGCCACACACCTCGGGCTCCGCGCCCAGGAGCGACGGCGGCAGGCCTCGAAGCTGATCGTCCTGCTCGGCGACCGTCCGTCGCCCGTGGCGCTTCTCGGGGATCTGAACGAGTGGCTTCCCTGGGGTCCCGTCCGGAGGCTCCTCCGCGCAAACGGGTTCGGAGGGGGCACCGTCCGGAGCTTCCCGTCACGAATCCCCGCGCTACCGCTGGACGGGATCTGGAGCCGCCCGGCCTCCCTTCTCGGGGTGGCCAGCGTCCACCGGAGTCGCCTGGCGCGCCGTGCGTCGGATCATCTTCCCGTGAAGGCAATCCTACGCCGCCCCGACGCCCTCGACGCGGCCGCGGGGACCGGAGGTCGCCTCCAGGGGGGCTCGGCAGGCAGGACGTGACGGTCTGTGCGGAGGGACGGAGAGCTTGCGGGACAAGGCGGACCTCCGAGTGGGGGTCGTGGTGGACCCGTCGAGGAGGTCCAACGCGGGCCCGCAGGCTCTCGGCCCTCCCGAGGCCGTGGCGAGTTGTCCGGGCTAGCAGAGGACGCCGCGGCCCGCGCGGGATGCGTCTCCGGAACGGTGCGACGAACCGGGCCCCGTGGCGGGCGCTACGCCGCAGGGGGCCGGAACGAAGCCGGCGTCGATGCGGCAGCGACCGAATGGGTCACGCCACTCAAGCACCCGTGGTGGCCGCAGCACCCTGGAAGGCCGCCAGCTGCTCCGCGACGAACTTCCAGTGGATGAGGTTGTCGATGAACCGATCGACGTAGTTGTTGCGCTCGTTCTTGTAGTCCAGGTAATAGGCGTGTTCCCAGACGTCCAGCGCGAGGAGCGGCTGACGACCTTGCCGGAGGGGATTGTCGGCGTCCGACGTGCTCTCCACGCGCAGCTTCTTGCCGTCGGTGACCAGCCAGGCCCAGCCGGAGCCGAACTGTCCGGTCGCGGCCTCGGCCAGCTGCTGCTTGAAGTCCTCGAACGAGCCGAAGGACGCGTCGATCTCCTTCAGCAGGCGACCTTCCGGCTTGCCCCCCCCCTTGGGGGACATGCTGTTCCAGTAGAACGTGTGGTTCCACACCTGGGCGGCGTTGTTGAACAGGCCGCCCGACGTGGTCCGGATCAGGTCCTCCAGGTCGCGCTCCGCGTCCGGCTTGCCCTCGACGGCCTTCTTCAGCTTTCGGAGGTACCCCTTGTGGTGCTTCTCGTAGTGGACGTCCACCGTCGCCGCGCTGATATTCGGTTCCAGGGCGTCCTTTGAATAGGGCAGATCGGGAACAATGAGCTTCATGACTGTCTCCCTTCATGATTCGTGATTGCGTTGCGCCGGAAGGGATTTCCCGGCGCCGGAGCCAGGGGGACAACCCCCGTCATCGAGACAGGAGCAGAATCCATGCCACGGTGAGGGCAGTGCTTCTCCCCGGCGCCACCGACGTTTGCAACGACGACATGCCGTCATGACAACGGAATATCGTTGCGACCGTCCCGGCCCGGCGCAACCGAGACCGGAGGGCCGGGAGCGATCCAGCCCCCCCTAGGCGTCGGCCAGCCACTCGGCCGGCACATCCCCCCGTTTCCGCGCGACCACGGCGATGTAGTGAAGGGGCTCGCCGCGGATGGACAGGCGGTGCCGGTAGCGCTGCCGCGCCTGTGGCGAGAGGATACCCTCGGCGGTCATCCGGTCGATGAGCCGGCGGAAGCCCGAGCGGTCCGCGCTCCCGAGGAACTCGTCCTTGATGTTGAAGGCGACCCAGCCGCCCCGGTCCACCAGGTTCCACGCGGTGGCAAACGCCTCCGCCGGGATGTCGTCGAAGCCGAGCGCGGCCACCGACACGAGCGCGTTGAACGCGTACGCCCGCAGATCCTTCTCGTCCTTCTCCTCCAGGTCGGTGAAGTCGGAGACCCGGTAGTCGTCGTAGAGCCCGGGCCGGTCCCGCTCCGCCGCTGCGGACGCCTCCTCTAGGATGTCCACTCCCACGAGAAGCTCCGCCCCCATGTCTCGCAGTTCCTCGCCCGCGAGCCCGTTTCCGGCGCCGAGCTCGAGCACCCGCAGGTCGTCGGGGTCCATCCCGGCCGACTCCTGGACCTTGCTACGCAGCAACCCCCCCACGACCTTCGGCGAGTTGCACCGGAGGGTCTCGTAGAAGAGGGACTCGTAGAGGCCGGGGATCTCGTAGATCCGGCCGTAGTCGTGAAACCGCACCTTCTCGTGGATGCGACCATCCCCGACGACGACCTCGCACCACTCCTGGTCCTGCGACATCGCCTCGTTGCCGTCGGGGAGCTTGATGACGATCTTCTCCTCTCCATGATGGTCCGGTGCAGCCGTGCTCATCTCTTGACCTCCTCCTCGGGGTATTCCCGGTTCCTCGAATCGCGTTCGGCGGCCCGGGACTCGTCGCGGCTCGCCCCGTCCTGCTCCGGATCCTGCGAACCGCCGATGGCGCCCGACAGCGGGCCTGTCGCGAGAATGGGTGATGCGTCCAGCTCCCGTGCCTCGAGCATCGCGACCACACGCTGCAGAGAGGAGAGGATCAGGCTCTGCTCCCAGTCCAGCAGTTGCTCGAACTCGGTCAGGAAGCGCTCCTGCAGGAGCGAGGGGCTCGTCGCCGCGACCCGCCGGCCCTTGTCCGTGACGCTGACGAGGACCTGGCGCCGGTCGAAGCGGCTACGCTCCCGCGACAGCAGCCCACGCCGCTCCAGGCGGGACAGGATCCCCGTCACCGTGGGCTGGCTCAGGTTCACCTGCTCCGCGAGCTTCCCCACGGTCACCGGCTCGCGCCGCGCCAGATCCCGCAGCACGAAGAGCTGCGGGCCGGTCAGGCCGTGGCTCCGGATCAGGCTGCGGGAATGCAGGTCGATCGCGCGGGTGATCCGGCGCAGGGCCTGGAGCACCAGCTCGTGGGTCGTCGCCTCGTTCGCTTCCATGGAATTCATAGTATACTATATTATTCCAGGCGATTTTCCGCCTCACGCGCCACCCTCACCACCACGCCGAAACAAACTATGTCTATATAAATGAGATATTTAAGGCACTTCAAGGTAGGCCAGGCACCCATGGCGCTCGCGTCTGAAGATATTTCGTGCCGGATGGGTTTCCGCACGCCGTTCCGGCCCGAAAACCCGCCGACGGCGCGGTCTCCGCGCCGGAGGAGGGAGGAAGGGGACCGGTGAATGTGCGGGATCGCCGCGATCTGCGGGCGGCAGGACGAGGCCCTGGTCCGACGGATGATGGCCCTCCAGACCCACCGCGGTCCCGACCAGGAGGGGCTGCACCACGCCGCGTCGGCAACCCTCGGGCATCGGCGCCTGTCGATCGTCGACCTGGAGAACGGTCGCCAGCCGCTCCTCTCCGAGGACGGCACCCGGGCCATCATCGCGAACGGGGAGATCTACAACGCGCCCTCCCTCCTCGACGCCCTCGGGAAGCGTCACCGCTTCCGGAGCCGCAGCGACTCGGAGTCGGCGCTGCACCTCTACGAGGAGCTCGGGCTTGCCACGCCCCGTCATCTCGAGGGGATGTTCTCGCTGGTGATCGCCGATGGCCGGGACTTCCTCGCCCTGCGCGACCCGCTCGGCATCAAGCCGCTCTACGTGGGCAGCAGCGGCGGCGACCTGGTGTTCGCCTCGGAGATCAAGGTCCTGGCGGGTCTTGCCGAGGAGATCCGGCCGTTTCCGCCCGGCTACTGCTACCACTCCAGCTTCGGGTTCCGACCTTACCGGGTCCTACCCGAGCGGGATCCGCGGCGCCTGTCCGTGAAGGCGGGCTGCCGGCTGGTGCGGGAAACACTCGAGGACGCCGTCGTCAAGCGGCTGATGGGCGATGTCCCGGTCGGGGTGTTTCTCTCGGGAGGGCTGGACAGTAGCCTGATCGCCGCCCTGGCCCGACGCCACGTGGAGGAGCTGCACAGCTTCTCGGTCGGCGTCGAGGGAAGCGCCGACCTCGAGGCAGCCCGCAGGGTCGCGAGGTTTCTCGGGACCCGGCACCATGAGCATGTACTGTCGGCCGAGGAGGTGCGTGCCGCGCTCCCGGAGATTCTCTGGCACCTGGAATCGTTCGACCAGGATCTCGTCCGCAGCGCCATCCCATGCTGGTTCACGGCGCGCCTGGCGGCAGGACACGTGAAGGTCGTCCTCACAGGGGAGGGCGCCGACGAGTTGTTCGCCGGTTACGCGTACCACCGCGCCATCGGCAACCCGGTCCGTCTCCACCGTGAGCTGCATCGGCTGGTCCGGAACCTCCACCATACGAACCTCCAGCGGGTCGACCGGCTCACGATGGCGCACTCGGTGGAGGCCCGGGTGCCGTTCCTCGATCTGGGAATGGTGGATCTCGGCCTCACCGTCCCACCACACCTGAAGATCGCCCCAGCCGCGGACGGAGAGCCTGTCGAGAAGTGGCTCCTCCGTCGCTCCGGCGAGGAACTGCTCCCCCCGGAGATCGTCTGGCGGCGGAAGGAGCAGTTCGACGAGGGAAGCGGGACCCTGCGCCTCCTCGAGGAGGTGCTGCCCGGATGGATGGACGAGGCGGAGATCACCGCCCACGCCAGGCGGCATGCCGACGCCGCCCTCCGATCGAGGGAGGAATCGCTCTACCACCGGCTGCTGATGGACTCGCTCCCCTCCCCGGAACCGGTGCTGCGGAACGTGGCGCGATGGGCCCCTGGAAACGCCGCCGGTTTCGTGTAACCTCTCCACATGCTCGAATGGCCGCAGTGGGAACCTCTCCTATGGACCGCCGTCACGGTGGCCGGCGCCTTCGTGGCCGGCTACCTCCTGCACGTCGTGCTCTGGGCGATCGTCGCGGCGGTCTCGCGGCGGACCGGCACCGGCGTGGACGACTCGGTGATCCGACATTGCCGGCGACCCACCGTCCTCATTCTCCCCTGTCTCGCGGGCTACCTGTCGCTGCCCTTCGTCGAACGATGGGCGGGAGCGCCGGCCCGCGGCTTCCTCGGCGACCTGCTGGTGATGCTGCTGATCGTCTCGGTGGCCTGGACAGTGATCCGTCTGACCTCCGTCGCCCAGGACATCGTCACGAGCCGCTTCGACGTCGACGCCGCCGACAACCTCCGGGCGCGGGCGGTGCTCACGCAGTTCGGGATCCTCCGGAAGATCGTGGCCGTCGTCGTCGTCATCCTGGCGCTGGGCATGATCCTCATGAGCTTCGAGCGCTTCCGTCAGGTCGGCACCGGGATCCTGGCGTCGGCGGGCCTCGCCGGGCTCGTCCTGGGCCTGGCCGCCCAGCGCACGCTGGCCAACCTCCTGGCCGGCGTCCAGCTCGCCATCACCCAGCCAATCCGGATTGACGACGTCGTGATCGTGGAGGGGGAGTGGGGTCGCATCGAGGAGATCACGCTGACCTACGTCGTGGTGCGGATCTGGGATCTCCGGCGCCTAGTGCTGCCGATCAGCTACTTCCTGGAAAAGCCCTTCCAGAACTGGACGCGTGTCTCCGCGGACCTGCTTGGGACCGTGTTCCTCTACATGGACTACACGGTTCCCGTCGAGGCGGTGCGCGGCGAGCTGCAGCGCATCGTCGAGGGGTCCGACCGGTGGGACGGCAAGGTGAGCGGGGTCCAGGTGACCGGCGCCACCGCCGATTCGGTGGAGGTCCGGGCGCTGATCAGCGCCGAGGACGCGTCGAAGGCCTGGGAGCTCCGGTGCGAGGTGCGGGAGAAGCTGATCGCCTTCCTGCAGCGCGAGTATCCGGGTTCGCTCCCGAGGATCCGGGCGGAGATCCGGGATCGCCAAGGAGCGGAGATCTCCGGTTGATCCGGCCGCCATCGCCCACCCGTGCGGCTACCCGTCACCGGGGCCTCCTGGCCGCGGCGATGCTGTTCTGGATGGCCGGCTGCACGGCGGACCATCGAATCCCTCCCCCGTACGGCGACACCGTCGTTCCTCCCGGCGCCCGGCTCGAGCTCCTGTTCGAGCACCCGGCAGGTGTGGCCGAGGGGCTGACCGAGGGGCCCGCCGCGGGACCCGACGGGCGGGTGTACTTCTCCTTTCTCCCGGTGGGATCGCCGCGGTCCGGGGAGATCTGGCGGTTCGATCCGTCGACCGGCCGGACCGAGATCTTCCAGCCCGAGAGTCACAAGTCGAACGGCATGGTGTTCGACGCGGCGGGAGGTCTGGTCGCGGCGGAAGGCGCGGATGGCGGAGGGCGCGGGATCGCCCGCTGGGACCTCCGGCAGGGTACGCGGATGATGCTGGCGACGAGCTACGAGGGGGCGAAGCTGAACTCGCCCAACGACCTCTGCCTGGACGACGCCGGACGGGTGTACTTCACCGACCCTCGCTACCTGGGGGAGGAGCCCCGGGAGCTGGAGCACCAGGCGGTCTACCGGCTCGACCCGGGCGGCACGGTGCTGCGGATCACCGAGGACGTCGCCTGGCCCAACGGCATCGCCCTGTCCCCCGACGGGAGGACCCTCTACGTGACGGAGACCCCGGGCGCCCGGGCCGTCCTGGCCCTGCCGCTGGGGGAGGACGGCCTCGTGGCGGGGCCTGGCCGTGTCGTCGCCCCGTGCCCGGGGTACGGGTGCGACGGCATGACGGTGGACCGGGACGGGAACCTCTACGTCACGGTGCGGGATCCGGCCCGGCCGGGGGTGCTGGTGGTAGCGCCCGACGGCGCGGAGCTGGGGTTCCTGCCGACCGGGCCGGGGGGGCAGCGGTCGGGAAGAGCCGTCGGTCTGCCCACCAACGCCACGTTCGGGGCCGGCGCCGACTCGAACCAGCTCTACGTGACGGTGGATGCCTCGCTGTACCGCATCCGCCTGCTACGGCATGGCCTCCGGGCACCCACCGAGGAAGGCACGCGCTGAGGCAATGCAGCCCGCCGTGCCGGGGTATCGAGGCTCGCGCCGGCGCGACGCGGCGCTCCCTCGACGTCAGCGCAGCCTTCCGTCCCGATAGTGGAACCGCGCCCCCGGAGCCCGCGCCACGCCGAACTGGATCGTCGGAGCCATCTTCCGGGCCTCGGCCTCGAAGGCCGCATAGCGCTCCTCGCAGCCACCGCAATGCATGGGAAACACCACCCGGAGCACAAGCGTCTCGGCGGTGTAGGCATCC
>JASFRI010000066.1:0-13714 GCA_050115015.1 Acidobacteriota bacterium | reverse complement strand
GGGGTATCGTCGAGGGGACCCGCGATCCCGCCGTGGCGCGCTCGGTGTACGCGAGATACGTCGGCTCGTGAGGAGGCGTGCGACCGCATGATCCTCGTGATCGACAACTACGACTCCTTCACGTACAACCTGGTCGCCTACCTCGAGGTCGCCGGAGCTCCGGTCCGGGTTGTCCGCAACGATGCCGTGACCGTCATGGACGCCATGGAGTCGGGCTGCACCGGCATTCTGCTCTCTCCGGGTCCGGGCACGCCGGACGACGCGGGCATCAGCGTCGAGCTCGTCCGGGCGGCCGCTGGGCGGGTGCCGGTGCTCGGCGTCTGCCTGGGGCATCAGGCCATCGCCCGTGCCTTCGGCGCCCGGATCGGCCGGGCGGCGGAGCTCGTACACGGCAAGGCCAGCGCCATCCACCACGACGGGAGGACGATCTTCCACGGGCAGCCGGATCCGCTCCAGGTCGGTCGCTATCACTCGTTGACGGTCTCGCGGCAGGGTTTCCCGGAGGCGCTGGAGGTCTCGGCGTGGACCGGGACCGGGGCGGTGATGGGGCTGCGGCACCGGGAGCTTCCGCTTGAGGGGCTGCAGTTCCACCCCGAGTCGATCCTGACGCCGGGGGGCATGGAGCTGCTGGGATGCTGGCTGGACCGGCTGCCGCTCTGACCCGGACGATTCACCACCGGACGGCCTCGGAGGACCCGGAGCCGGCGGGACTGCGCGGGACCTCCTCAGCGGTCCACCGGTTCGCCCCGGAGGTCCGCCCGATCCCGCAAGCTCACCATCCCTCGCGACAGACCGGCACGTCCTGTCGCCATCCGGATCCCCGGCATGTCCGGTCGCCGCGGTGGTGGCCGACGGCGCGGCCTGTTGTGGCTCTCCTCAGGGCGTCTCGCCGGTCCGCAGCGGGATGCGGATCCGGAACGTGGTCCCGCTGCCGGGCCGGCTCTCGGCGATGATCTCGCCACCGTGCTCTTCCACCGCCTTGCGCGCGATCGCCAGCCCGAGGCCGGTCCCGGCTGCCTTCGTCGAGAAGTACGGCTCGAACAGACGCTTCAAGGCCTCGGGATCCACCCCCACCCCGGTGTCGGAGACGGCGATCTCCAGCCACGGATCGCCGTTGGACCGGGTACAGGCGGCGGAGACGCGGATCCGGCCCCCCTCGGGCATCGCCTGCAGCGAGTTCTCGAGGAGGTTCACCAGGGTGCGCCGCATGAGGTCGGCGTCCAGCGAGGCCGGGGGCAGGTCGGGCTGCAGGTCCGCCTCGAAGGAGACGCTCTCGGGGGCGAGGCCGGTGTAGGGCCGGAGGACGCCGCGGATGAGCTGGGCGGGATCGGTGGGCTCGCGACGCGACTCGGGGATCCGGGCGTAGGTGGAGAAGTCCTTCGAGATCTGCCGCAGGTGCTCGACCTGCTCGAGGATGATGTCGAGACACTCCTGCAGGGTGGCCTGGAAGCGGGGGTCGTCGAGGCGCGTGTCGGGGCCGCGCTTGGCGTACACGCGGCGCAGATGGCCCACCGCGAGCTGGATGGGGGTGAGCGGGTTCTTGATCTCGTGGGCGATCCCCCGGGCCATCTCCGCCCAGGCGGAGAGGCGGTTGGAGCGTGCCACGTCGGTGATGTCCTCGATGAGGACGATCTGGCCGGGCTCGCCGGGCTCCGGCGCGAAGGGGAGGAAGACCGCACGCAGTCGCCGCTCCTCCTCGAGGCGGACGGCCACCTCGACGGTGGACTCCTGGTCCGGAAGTCGCCGTGCCCGCCGGTAGGCCTCGGAGAGCTCCTTGAGCGCCGGCGAACCGTCGAGGACCTCCTGCAGGGCATCCCCCACCTCGGGCGGCTTCCCGGAGGGGAGCAGCTGCTGGCCGGCATCGTTGATCGTGACGATGGTGCCGCGGCGGTCCAGGCTGAGCACTCCGGTGGTGGCGTTCTGTAGGATCTTCTGGATGTAGAGCAGGTGGCCCCGGAGCTCCTCGTCGCGTGTTTTCAGGGCCCGGGACATCTCGTTGAACGAGGAGGCGAGGCTGGCCGTCTCGTCGCGGGTGCGGACATGGACGCGGGTATCCAGCTCGCCACGTGCCAGCCGGCGGGTCGCGGTCACCATCCGCAGGATCGGTGCGGAGATCAGGCGGGCGCCGAGGAACCCGGTCCCCGCGAGCAGCAGCACGAGGAGCGTCGTCGCGATGAGGATGGCGTCCTCGACGCTCGAGACCTGGGCCTCCACGATCCCGGGACGAGCGTGCACGTGCAGGGCGAGCACGGCCTTCTCGCGCAGGTCTCCCAGGTTGACCGGCGATGCCAGCAGGGTCACCTCGCGACCGTTCTCGAGGGTGCGCGTCTCGGAGACCAGCTTGCGCTCGAGGTAGATGTCCCGGAAGGTGGGGCCGGCGAGCTTCGCGGACAGCAGCCCCGCGGTCACCAGCTCCCGTCGGCTGGTCGCCAGCAGGCGGTCCTCGACGTAGAGGTGGACGTCCGTCCCGACCATGTTCCGGATCAGCTCCATGATGCCGTCGTCCACGGTGGGCACCACGGGATCCGCCGTGATGCGGGTCAGGATGCGGGCGGCCGCGTCCAGGGACTGGCCGCCCTTCACGACGAGCTCCTGCCGGATCTCCCTGCCGATGAAGCCCTGCAGAAAGACGGCCAGGGTGAGCAGCGGTACCAGGGAGGCGGTCACGAAGGTCGCGAAGAGCTTGCGATAGTAGGAGCGCCCCAGGCTCTGCAGCAGGCGCGAGGGGCGCAGGGACGAGGGATGCCTCAGGCCGAGCGCCAGGAGGGCGGCGACGATGCCGAGGGTGCCCACCGTGGCGTAGAGGAGGGCGAGCCGGATGAAGCCTCCGACCCGACCGAGGACGTCCGGCGCGCGGTGCCCGAGGGCGTAGATGCCGTCGGCGGAGACGACGAACAGCAGGTCCAGCGGCTCCCCCGACGGCGAGGGCACCCGGTGCCACTCGCCGGATGCGGCCCCGTTCCCGAGGGGGGGAACCTCCGGCGCCGTACCTCCGCCGCGGGGCGCGTCGCTGGGATCGTAGTCGTAGAGGACCGGTTCACCGAAGGCGGTCTCCTCCGGAGGGCGGCGTCCCGGGCGGCGGAAAAACTGGGTGTAGGGGTCCGAGGAGCTCAGGAACGGCAGATTCTCCGCCGTGTCGAGGACGTGGAGCAGCACGTAGCCCACCGTACGTCCGCGATAGCGAACGGCACGGCTGGCATGCAGGGCTTCGGTGCTGCTGTCGCTGCTCTGGAGAATCTCCCGCTCCACCTCGGGGGTCTCCTCGGCGCGGCGCATCTCCCGGCCGATCGGCGGCATGTTGAGGGCGAACTGACCGAGAACCCGTCCGGTCGGATCCAGCAGCTCGATGGACGAGTTGAGCCCCTGCCGCGCCAGCGACGAGCGGGACCAGCGGTCGAAGGCCAGCTCGTCGAACCCCCCCCGGTCGGTGGCCATGCGCTCGGCGAGCTCCACGTCCCGGTCGAGGGCGTCGATGGAGTTCACCAGCGCCACCCGGTGCAGGTTCCGATGCTCCAGGACGCGGGGCAGGAGATCCTCCTCGTAAAAGGAACGCACCGCATCCTCGTAGGCGCCGAGGAGCATCGGGTACACGACCACGGCCGCCGCGACCAGCATCGGCAGGGCCGCGGCGCGCAGCCGGACGCCCGGGGGGAGTCCCAGCGGGCCTGGACCGCTGCCCACGGAACGCCCCCGGAGGGTGCCCAGGAGCCACCCGGCTGCGGCGAGGCCGAGACCGAGCGCCAGGGCGGAGGCCAGCAACGCCGCGTGCAGGAGGATCACGTCCGGACGTAGGTAGTCCAGCCGGAGCTGCAGCAGGTCGAGGTTCGAGCTGGCCACGACGTTGCGGACGAGGCCGTCGAACGCGCGGAGCGCGACCGCCGCCAGCCCCGCGAGGACCACGATCAAGGCGGCGGCCGACAGCCCGCCGTCCGGCATCGCCAGGCGTGCCCGCGGGCGGGCCCGACGGCGCGGCAGCCACTCCCGGACGAAGGCCAGCAACAGCATCCCCTGGACGAGAAGCGTGAGGCCGGTGAGCAGGAAGTCGCCCGGGGACCTCATGAGCCCGCCGAGCGCGGGCGAGGCGAAGTGCTCGAAATCGAAGGCGCGCAGGTCGATCAGCGATGATGGGACCTGGCCACGCACCAGCAGCAGGCGCACCAGCCACAGCCCGCCGCTCCGCAGCGCCAGGGTTGCCACCGGGCCCCGTGGCCGGGGACCGCGGAGCAGCACGCCGCTGACCGCGAGGGCGAGCAGCAGGCAAGCGAGGCCGGCCGCTCGCTGACCGGCCTGCCGGGCGACGCTCTCCGGGGTGCGCGAGCGCATGATGGCGATGGCGAGCACCTCGCCGGAGGGGGCGGTCAGGGGGAACATCAACGTCGGGCTGGGTTCGTTCCCGCCCCAGTAGCGGTTTCCCCGGGGCTCGAAGATCGCCTGCAACTCCGCCTGGGAGACGAGGTGATCCTGGAACTGGACCGGTACCGCGCCGAGGGTCCGGGGCAGCAAGGGCAGGAAGTCGGCCGGAAGACCGCGCTCGAACCGGTCCTGGACACGGTACTCGACCACGAGGACGTTCCCGGTGTCGCCGACCTGGGAGAGGTGGAGAAGCCGCGTGCCGGCCTGGGAATCCAGCACCTGGAACACCTCGGCGCGGCCATGAACGGGGTAGACCGCCGTGGCCGGGAGGATCGACGTGATGCCGCTCCATGCCACGGAGCGACCCAGCGAGTCGAGCAGCTCGAGGCCGAAACGAAAGTCCTCCAGGCCGGCTTCGGCGCGCAGCCCATCGAGGAGTTCGAACAGGGCGGGGGACGGCTCGAGGTCGGTGGAATAGGCGCCGGCGAAGGGCTCCGCGGCCAGGAGCGCGGCGGGTCCCGACAACCGGCCCAGGAGCTGCGCGAACTCGGCCTCGACCCCGTCGGCACGCCGGGCCAGCCGGGGCCGAACGCCGGTCTCCCATTCGCGCTCGATCGTCTGCTCGCGGACGTCACCCCAGAGCAGGGCCCCCCCGGCGGCCAGCATCAGCGCGGCGGCGCCGACGCCGGCGGCCGCGGTGCCGCGGACACGCGCCAGGGGGAGGAGCAGGAGCAGACCCGCTCCCAGGAGGCCGGACCGCACACGCAGATCGATGCCGGTGCCGGGCCAGACCAGGTCCAGCAGGGATAACGCCCCGATGCCGAGGACCAGCAGAAGAGCGATGCGCTGACTCCGGCCCGGCGGTGTCCCCTCGTTCACCGAACTTCCTTGATCTCGCGGATGCGGTAGGTGTCGTCGTCCTCCCGGGCGAGCATGAACTGCAGCCGGGTCTCATGGACGCCACCCCGGTCGTCCCGTCCCGACCATTCCGCCGGGACGTAATGGAGGCGCGCCCCGGAGGCCCCACCGTGCTCCCGGTGGAGATGGAAGCGCAGGACGTGCATCTGGTGGAACAGCTTGCCGAAGATCAGGACGATCTGCTCCGGGGAGTAGTAGGCGCTGGGGCGGGAATGGGACTCGAGGTCGAGGAGGATCTTCGATCCCTCCGGGAGGACCGGGCGCAGCGCGTCGGCATCGCCCGCCCGGAAGGCCGTCTCGATCACCTGGAGCGCGGCCTCCAGGTCCGCGTCGCGCTCCGTGGGGGCGGCGGCCGTGAGGGCGGCCAGTGCTGCCAGGAGGACCACGATGCGTCCCGTCCGGCTCGCGGAGCCGTGGGGAAGGGCGGGAGGTCGGGCCACGATGCTCCTCGTTCCGGAAAGCGTCCCGGGGTCGCCGATGCCGTGCTCAGACCGCTTTCCTGTTTGCTTGCTGCCATTTATGTTAGGATTCGCATCCGGGCAAGTCAAGGAATCACAGGCGTTTCCGCCGCTGGAGGTGCGTTGGACCGGAACCCCCAGGCCGCTCGTAGGCGAACCCCCCTCGTCCTCGCGGGCGCGGCTCTCCTCCTGGCGGCGTGCGGGACCGACCGTGCGCCCGTGGTCGCCGGACGCATCATGGCGCATGCCGAGGCGCTCCGGGAGGGTATCGGGCCCCGCGGTGTCGGCGGGCCGGGGGAGTCCCAGGCCGCGCGCTACGTGTTCCAGTACCTCGAGTCCCTCGGACTCGACGTCCGGACCGAACCCGTGCGGCAGGTCCCGGCGGGTAGTCCCGACGGGTACGTCCGCCTGTCGGGAACGAACGTCCTCGCGGATCTGGGATCGGGGGAGGGCGGGATCCTCCTGGCCGCGCATCACGACGGACCGGCGACAGGCGGCTCGGGGGCCGCGGTGGGGGTCCTGCTGGAGGTGGCCCGGGTCCTGGCGGCGGAGCCCCCGGAAGGGCCGGTCCGGCTCGCTTCCTTCACCGCGGGGGAGGTGGGCAACCTCGGGTTGCGCGCCTATGTGGGGGGGCATCGACCCGGATCCGGCCGCAACGTCCTGCTGGAGGGGCCCCTGTGCGGCGAGCTGCGGGTCGGTGGGCTTCCTGCCGGCTCCCGTTGGGGGACGGCGTGGCTGCTCGCCGAGGCCCGTCGCCTCGGGCTGGGAAGAGTGCGGGCGGCGATCTCGTGGATCGAGGGGCCGCCGGGGAGCGGTGCCGGGCTCGAGGACGGCACGAGCTGGATCACGCTCCGGGGAGACCCGGCGGCGGCGCCCTGCCCCGACCCGGAGACCGCCCGGGAGGCGGCTGCGCTGCTGGTCGGGCTGGTGCGGAGCCTGGACGGCGGCGCGATCCCGGAGGCGCGGGGCGAAGGGACCCACGCGGTGCTCCGGCTGCCGCTGGCCGGATCCCGGGTGGTCGGACCCCTCGGCATCGCGGCCCTCTTCCTCCTGCAGCCCTTCCTCCTGGCCGGGCTCCTGACCCGGCACCGACGGCGGGAGCCCGGGCCGCGGCCGGTCCTCCGGGCCCTGGCGGGCTCGGCCTGCGTGACGACGCTGCTGTGGGTCGGCCTCGGGGCCACGGAGCTCACGCTCCGGGGGCTCACCGGCTGGGAGCGCCCCGCAGCGGCGCATCCGGGGCTCCATGTCGCGGTGCTCGTGATCGGCGGGGCCCTGGGCTGGACCCTGGGGCAGGGCCTGGCCGCACGCTGGAGGCTCCCCAAGGACCGGGGGATCTGGGAGGGGATCGGCGCTTTCGGGCTGGTGGTGCCGGCGGTGGCCCTCGCGGTGGTGGGCCGGGCCGAGCTCGGGTTCCTGCTGCTCCTGCCCGCCACCGCCATCCTGGTCTCCATCTACTTCGACGGATTCCTGCTGCGGGGGCTGCTGGTGGGGGTCGGCTGCTTGCCCCTCGGGTCCCTGGCTCCGCGTCTACTCGCCGCGCGCGACGGGGATTGGAGCGCCGCCGGTGTCCTCTGGCTCGTCACGCTCCCGCTGGCGGGCTATGCCCTGGGATGGTGGCGGCAGCGCTCCCGGGGGCCCCGCCGGGGGCGCACGACGCTCGCCGCGGCCGCCCTCGCCGTGCTCTGGGGGCTGGGGCTGGCCTGGGCGGGCTGGCAGCCGGGTTACGATGCCCGACATCCGCGGACGGTTCGCGTGGAGGAGGTGATCCACGGCGACGGGACGGCCCGGGTGACGTTCCGTTCCGAGGAGCCGCTCCGCGGGCTGGCCGTGGGCCTGCCGGGCTGGGAGGGGGTGGACGCTTCCTCGCGGGAGGCCGTCCTGACCGTGGCCGCGACGGTGCCGCCGCCCGGATGCCTCGCCGCGCCGGAGGGGGAGGGCTGGACCCGCATCGTGCTGCTCCCGGTGGGCGACGATCCCGTCGGGCTCGAGGTGACGGCACCGGGGCCGGACCTGGCGTGGCCGGAGGCCCCCGACGCGCCCCGGCGGCGCCTCGAGTGGGCCAGCCGCGACGGCCAGGGGGAGTTCAGCTTCCTGGCGGCCCAAGGCGGACGGGAGTCCGGGGAGCTACGATTCCGGTTCCCCGACGGGCTGCTGGACATCCCGCTTGCCGGAGAGGGCGTCGTCTTCGACGTCCGGTCCACGCTGCTCCACTCCCTCGCCGACCCGGCGGTGTGCGGGTCCGGGGCCGAGGGTTGACACCGCGGCGTAGCTGGTTCAACCACGCCTTCCAGGCACCGCTGTCGCCCGGCGTGGGGGAGGCCCTGGCGTCGCTGTTGGCGGAGATCGGGGAGGGTCCCCTGCCGGCGGAGCGGCGCCGGGCGATCCGCGAGTCCGCGCGGGAAGCGGCGGCTGCGTTTCTGGGAGTCCCCGACGGCGAGATCGTGCTCACCGCCGGCGGCACCGAGGCGGCCAACCTGGCCATCAAGGGAGCCGCCCGTGCCCTGGGGTCGCGGCGGATCGTCGCCACGGCCGTCGAGCACCTCTCCGTCCTCCATCCGATCCGCTCGCTGGCCCGGCAGGGCTGGGAGTTCGAGCTGGTCCGGGTGGACCCATGCGGCCGGGTGGACCTCGACGCACTCCGGAGGGCGCTCGCCACGCCGGCGGCGCTGGTCTCGGTCCAGCATGCGAACCACGAGGTGGGGACGGTGCAGCCGGTGGAGGAGGCCGCGGCGATGGCCCACGGGGCCGGCGCCCTCCTGCACGTCGATGCCGCCGCCTCGGCGCCCTGGCGCGCGGTGCCGGTGGGTCCGGGCGGGGCAGACCTGGTCAGCCTGTCCGGCGCCCCCCTCGGGGCCCTTCCCGGCTCCGGCGCCCTCCGGGTGCGGGAAGGGGTGCGCGTGCTGCCGCTGGTGGAGGGGGGCACGCAGGAGGGTGGCCGGCGGGCGGGAGAGCTCGACCCGCTGGCGCTGCGTTCCCTGGATGTCGCCGCCCGGCGGGTGACCGGGCGGCGGCGGGAGCGCTGGGCACGGATCGAGGCGCTGCGCGATCGTCTCGAGGCGGGACTGGGCGAGCGGATCGGCGGGATGACGGTCCAGGGCGGTGGGCCCGGCGGGCGGCTTCCGGGGCATCTCCACGCGTCGTTCCCGGGTGCGGAGGGGGAGGCGCTGCTGTTCCGTCTGCGGCGGGCCGGGGTGGAGGCGTCGACGGGCTCCACCTGCGCGGAGAGCATCGGGAAGCCGAGCCACGTGCTCGAGGCGATGGACCTGGAGCGGGAACGCATCCAGTGCTCGCTCCTGCTGTCCCTGGGTCCCGAAAGCCGGGACGAGGACGTGGATCGCGTCCTCGACGTCCTGCCCGCGGCGGTGCAGCAGCTCCGTACCATCGCCGGCGGTTGATCCCTCCGTGGCCGGCCGCTACACTCCGAGGCTGGTCCCAGGCATGACGGTGGCGACGGCAGATCACAGGCTCGACGAGATCCCGGCGGCGGAGGTGGTCGTCGACGCGGTGGGGATGTTCTGTCCCATCCCGATCGTGCGGACCGCCGACCGGGTACGATCGCTGTCCCGCGGGGCCATCCTGGAGCTGCGCGCCGACGATCGGGTGGCCCTGATCGACCTGCCGAACTGGTGCCGGGCGTGGGGGCACCGCTACCTGGGCTGGGTGGCCGACGGCGGCGAGTTGCGGCTCTTCGTGGAGGTCGGGCCCGGGCGTAATCCCCGGCGGCAGGCGGGACGAGGAGGTGTGGATGGAACGTAGCGGCATCACCGCGATCGGGCTCATCTCCGGGGGGCTGGACTCGACCCTGGCCGCCTGCGTCCTGCGGGAACAGGGACTGAACGTGATCGGCCTGAACTTCTCGACGGGCTTCTGCAAGACCGACGCGCGGCGGGCGCTGAACCGGCCCGACGAGCGGCCGGAGCGGCTGCGCCACGAGGGCCTCCGGGCAGGCGCCGACGCCGACATCCCCATCGAGGTGATCGACATCGCCGAGGAGTACCTGAAGCTCGTCCTGAACCCGAAATACGGCTACGGCAAGGTGATGAACCCCTGTATCGACTGCCGCATCTTCATGTTGCAGCGGGCCAGGGCCTACATGGAGGAGGTCGGCGCGCATTTCGTGTTCACGGGTGAGGTCCTCGGACAGCGACCGATGTCCCAGCACCGCCGCGCGCTGCGCCAGATCGAGCGGGATGCCGATCTGGAGGGATACCTCCTGCGGCCGCTGTCCGCCCGGCTGCTGGAGCCGACGGTTCCCGAGCAGCGCGGCTGGGTGGACCGCGACCGGCTGCCCCGGATCGTCGGGCGCTCGCGCAAGATCCAGATGGCCCTGGCGCGAAAGTACGGCATTGCCGAGTACCCGCAGCCGTCCGGCGGCTGCTGCTTCCTCACGGACCGGAACTTCGGACGCCGGTTCCAGGACCTGCTCGATCACACCGGGGCGGACGGACTGGAGACGGAGGACCTCGTCTTTCTCAAGGTGGGCCGGCACATCCGGCTGAGCCCCACGGTGAAGGCGATCGTCGGCCGGGACGAGCCCGAGAACAACTTCCTGGAGCGCTACCGTCGGGGTCGGTGGACCGCCACCGCGCTGGACTGCTCCTCGCCGCTCACCCTCGTGGAGGGCGAGCCGGATGCCGCCGCGAAGGAGCGGATCGCCGCCATCACCGCCCGTTACTCCAATGCGCGGGACCGCGATCGGGTGCGGGTCCGCCTGGAGCGCGACGCCCGGGAGGAGGTGCTGGAGGTGCGGCCCGCCCCGCAGGCGGAGTGCGAGGCCCTGTTGCTATGAGGGCCTGGCAGGCGCGTCCCGGTTGCGCTATCATCGGCGGGTCGGCCCGCCGGCGGGCCGGCAGGAGTGGGCCGTTAACTCAGCGGAAGAGTGCTATCCTCACACGGTAGAAGTCGTTGGTTCAAATCCAACACGGCCCACCAATAGCAGCACCTGAATCGGGCGGTTAGCTCAGCTGGGAGAGCGCGGCGTTCGCAACGCCGAGGTCGAGGGTTCGATCCCCTTACCGTCCACCAACCTCCCCATCGCGATATCCGGCCGGGCGCCTGACGTGCCCTGTAGGCGACAGGCCCGCTCCGGGGTATAATCCGGTATCACCTGGGTTTTCCATGCACGAGATCCGGCGCGTCCCCATCGACGAGTTCGTGGAGCGGCTTCGGGCCATCCCGGCGGAGCGCTTCATGCGCGAAAGGGTGCTGCAGGAGATGTCCAGCCTGCTGCTGGAGCGGGACTCCCTCGAGCGCTACTGTCATTTCATCCCGGAGCGCTACACCCGCAACAAGGTCTTTCGCAACGATCTGTTCGAGGTGATCCTGCTCTGCTGGGGCGTCGGCCACCGTACGCCGATCCACAACCACGACAACCAGCACGGGTGGATGTCCGTGCAGCGCGGCATGCTGACGCTGCAGAACTACCGCCGGGTGGCCTGCGGCATGGGCGGGCCGGGGGACGACCCGCGGCGCTGCAAGGCCGGTTCGCAGGCGCCGGTGCTGCTGGAGGAGACGTCGCACATCGACATCGCGAGCGTCGGCGCGATCTGCACCGTCGATCGGCAGGAGACCATCCACGAGATCGCGAACCTGGAGGCCTTCGGCGAGCCGGCGATCAGCCTGCACGTCTACTCGCACCCCATCGACAGCTGCGTCGTCTACGACCTCGCGAACCGCTCCTGCGAGCGGGTACAGCTTTCCTACTACTCGGAGGGGGGGAGGGTCGTCGCCCCGGCCTGACCCCGATCGATGAGCCGGAGCACCTCGGAGCGGGCGTTCGATCTGCTCCAGCGCGGCGAGCTGGCCGAGGCGATCGCCGCGTTCCTCGGCGCGCTGGAGGAGGACCCGGAGCGGGTCGAGTCTTACTTCGGCCTCATGCGCGCCTACGAGCTGGCCTACGAGGTGTTCCCGGATCCGGAGCTGCTACACCAGGTGGAGAACGTGCTCCGTGGGCTTCGGGACCTGGATCTGGGCCCGGAGGAGCACCGCCGGGCCGACGGGATCGCCTCCCGGATCGCGGCGAAGCTGGCCGATGCCGGCCACCCCCTCCCGATCGACCGCGGCGGTTCCCCCGGAGGGGATCATCACCAATAGAACGCCACGCCCATGGTCGCCTGGGTGTTGATCAGGCTCTTCCGGGGTGCACCGATCCCGGTCAGCTCCCAGCGCAGCCCCACGACGCGGTTGAACTTGAACTGGCCGCCGATCCCGACCTGTCCGGCGAAGACGTAGTCGGTGTCGCTGGGGTCCGAGTAACGCATCATCCCCGCGCCGACGAGGATGTAGCCCGAGGCCCGGTTGTAGATCACCCGTCCGATCCCCTTGCGGGTGTCGTGGGACGCGAAGTTGAGCATGATGGAGAACATCAGGGTATCCATGCGGATATCGTCGAGCTGGTTGAACTGCAGCCCGATGCTACCCCCGGCCACCGGCGTCTCTCCACCCCAGACGATCCCGTACGGGATCGAATCCCGGCCCGTTGCATACGGCGGGATCCCCGCCTCCCCGGGTTCGCCGTCGAGGCTCGAGTCGTTGTAGCCGTAGCCGCCGTAGATGGACAGGAACATCTCGCCGTTGCCGGCGGTGGCGCTGCCGACCGCAAGCAGGACCACGATCCCCAACGCCAACCAGCACCTCATCGATCCTCTCCTTTCGCGCGCCCGGTCGGGAGCATGGGAACGCGGACGCCCCGCTCCCGGGCGCAGGCGATTGCCTCGGGGTAGCCGGCGTCCGCGTGTCGGACGACCCCCATCCCCGGATCGCAGGTCAGAACGCGTTCCAGCCGCGCCGCCGCCTCCGGCGTGCCGTCCGCCACGACCACCATGCCGGCATGCAGCGAGTAGCCGATCCCCACGCCGCCGCCATGGTGCACCGAAACCCACGACGCACCGGAGACCGCGTTCAGCAGGGCGTTGAGAATGGGCCAGTCGGCGATGGCGTCGGAGCCGTCCCGCATCGCCTCGGTCTCCCGGTTCGGCGAGGCGACGGAGCCGGCGTCCAGGTGGTCGCGACCGATCACGATCGGGGCGGAGATCTCGCCGGAGGCCACCAGGTCGTTGATCACCCGACCGAAGCGGGCGCGGGCCCCGTATCCGAGCCAGCAGATCCGGGAGGGGAGGCCCTGAAAGGCGACCTGATCCCGGGCCATGCGGATCCAGCGGCACAGCGCCTCGTCCTCCGGGAAGGTCTCCAGGATGGCGTCGTCGGTGCGGTGGATATCCGCGGGGTCGCCGCTCAGGGCGGCCCACCGGAACGGCCCCTTGCCCTCGCAGAACAGCGGACGGATGTAGGCGGGGACGAACCCGGGATAGTCGAACGCGTCCTCCACGCCCGCGATCTGCGCCTGGGCCCGGATGTTGTTCCCGTAGTCGAAGACGATCGACCCTCCGCGCTGCAGGCGCAGCATGCCACGAACGTGGCCGGCCATGGTGGCCATGGCGCGGCGCTGGTACTCCTCGGGATCGGAGCGCCGGAGCGCCAGGGCGTCGGCGTAGGGCATGCCGTTCGGCACGTAGCCGTTGAGGGCGTCGTGCGCGCTGGTCTGGTCGGTGACGATGTCCGGGGCGATCTGCCGGTTGGCCAGCTCGACGATGAGGTCGCAGGCGTTGCCGATGAAGGCGACGGAGCGGGCCTTCCCCCGGGACCGCGCCGAGAGGGCGAGGCCCAGCGCCCGGTCCAGGTCCTCGGTCATCTCCTCGCAGTAGCGGGTGTCGACACGGCGCCTGGCACGGTCGGGGTCCACCTCCGCCACCACGCAGGCGGCCCCGTTCATGGTCGCGGCGAGGGGCTGCGCCCCTCCCATGCCGCCGAGTCCGGCGGTGACCACCAGACGACCCTGCAGGCTGCCCCCGAAGTGCTGCCGGGCCACCTCCGCGAAGGTCTCGTAGGTTCCCTGGAGGATCCCCTGGGTGCCGATGTAGATCCACGACCCGGCCGTCATCTGCCCGAACATGGTCAGACCCTTGCGCTCCAGTTCCCGGAACACG
>JASFRI010000065.1:0-14254 GCA_050115015.1 Acidobacteriota bacterium | reverse complement strand
GGCCTCGACAGCCTGAAGGACCTTCCGAGCATGGAGGAGTTCTCGGAGATGATCTCCGAGCCGGAGCTCCCGCTGGAGGTGGAGGACCAGGGAGTGGACAGCTCGGCGGCGTCAGCGCCGGGGAACGGAGCGGGCCCGGACGGGGATCGGCCGATCCCGCTCCCGGATGAACCGCCCGGAGAATGAGGCGATGGGCGGCATCCGTCTGCAGAAGCTGCTCGCCCGCGCCGGCGTCGCATCGCGGCGCGGGGCGGAGGCGCTGATCCGCGAGGGCCGGGTCAGTGTCAACGGCTCGGCGGTGCAGGAGATGGGGGTGCTTGCGGATCCACGCCGCGACCGGATCCGGGTCGACGGGCGCCGGCTCCCGGCTCCCCGCCGCCGCCGCGTGCTGGCGCTCAACAAGCCGCGCGAGGTCATCACCACCCTCTCCGACCCCCAGGGTCGGCGCACCGTGGCGGACCTGCTGCCCCGCCGCGGGGATCGCCTGTTCCCCATCGGCCGGCTGGACTACCACTCCGAAGGGCTCCTGCTGCTGACCAATGACGGCGATCTCGCCCGGGCGGTGGCCGCTCCCGGCGGCATCGCCAAGACCTATCATGTGAAGGTGCGCGGCAATCCGTCCCCCGAGGCCCTGCGCCGCTTCGCCCACGGCCTTCGCCTGGATGGCCGGCGGACCCGGGCCGCCCGCGCCCACCCCCTCCGCCAGACCGCCGAGGGAAACGCCTGGATCGAGGTGACGCTGCACGAGGGCCGGCGGAACCAGATCCGTCGCATGTTCAAGATGCTGGGCCATCCCGTGCAGCGCCTCAGGCGGGTGCGCGTCGGCGGGGTGGAGCTCGGCGGACTCCAGGTGGGGGCCGTGCGGGAGCTGACGCCCGCCGAGATCGAAGCCCTCGAGCGCACGGTGGGAGCCGTCTCCCCGCCGGCGGAGGAACGTTGACATGATGCTGCGTCCGCCGGACCACATCCGCGAGATCCGCCCCTACGAGCCCGGCAAGCCGATCGAGGAGGTCGAGCGCGAGCTCGGTCTGCGGGATACCGTCAAGCTGGCGTCCAACGAGAACCCGCTGGGCCCCTCGCCGCAGGCCGTGGCGGCGCTGCGGGAGGCCCTTCCGGGGCTCCACCGCTATCCCGACGGCGCCGGGTTCTACCTCCGGAACGCCCTGGCCGCCCATTGCCGCGTGCCACCGGATCACGTGATCCTCGGGAACGGATCGACCGAGCTCGTGGAGCTGCTCGCACGCACGTATCTTGGAGCCGAGGGGAACGCCGTCCTCTCCGAGGGGGCGTTCATCATGTACCGCATCGCGGTGATGGCGGTGAACGGGAACGTGCGGTCGGTCCCTCTCCGCCAGGGAACCCATGACCTCGAGGCGATGGGAGACGCCATCGATGCAAGCACGCGCTTGATCTTCATCGCCAACCCCAACAACCCGACCGGCACCTTCGTGGGCCGCGATGCGATGGACCGCTTGATCGAGCGGACCCCGGATTCGGCCCTGGTGGTCGTCGACGAGGCCTATCGCGAGTACGTCGAGGGGTTCGAGCCGGACTACCCGGATCTCCTGGCGCGGCTGCGGCAGGGCGGCCGGGTGCTCGTGCTGCGCACCTTCTCGAAGGCGTACGGCCTGGCCGGACTGCGCATCGGGTACGGCCTCGGCCCGGCGGCGATCCTCCATGACCTCGAGCGCGTCCGCTCGCCCTTCAACACGAGCTCGCTGTCGCAGATCGCGGCCCTTGCCGCTCTGGACGACCGGGAGCACGTGGAGCGGTCCCGGCAGGCCAACCGTCAAGGTCTCCAGCGTCTCCAGGAGGGGTTTCGGGAACTGGGCCTGGACTACCTCCCCTCGGTGGCGAACTTCGTCCTCGTGGAGGCCCCCTGGCCCGCCCGGGAGGCCTTCCAGAAGCTGCTCCGGGAGGGGATCATCGTCCGACCCATGGATGCCTACGGGTTCGCCCGGGGGCTCCGGGTATCCGTGGGGACCGCCTCCGAGAACGACCGGGTGCTGGGCGCGTTCCGGAAGCTCCTGGCGACGTAATCCCTGAACTCAGAAGAATTTGTGTTGACAGCGCCCGGTTCCCTCCCTATAATCTGACCTTCGGGCCAAAAACGGGATGGCCGCAAGGCAGGGGGGATCGGCCCGTCCCTCCGGCGCCCCAGGGTGGGCGCCCTCCCGGACCAAGGAGGTTGTATTTTCATGGACTTGCAGAAGGAAGCCCCGGGGTCGGACGGCACCACCACCGAGGCACAGCCGGTGGTGCCGTCGGAAACGGCCGGGGACGAGTCCTCCAAGGGGGAGAACTCCGGCAACGGGACGGTCGCGGAGGAAGAGGACTTCGAGACCATGCTCGAGGCCTACGACGCCAAGTTCAAGAGCCTGGCGGAGGGGGCCGTCGTCAAGGGCAAGGTGCTCAAGGTGCTCCCGAACGAGGTGATCGTGGATGTCGGTTACAAGTCCGAAGGGCTCATCGACATCGACGAGTTCACGGATCGCCAAGGCAACGTGACCGTCTCCGCCGGTGACGAGATCGACGTTCTCCTGGAGAAGACCGAGAACCGCGAAGGCTACGTGGTCCTCTCCAAGGAGAAGGCCGAGAAGATGAAGGTGTGGGACGAGGTCGAGAAGGCCTACGAGAACAACGCCGTGATCACGGGCCGCGTGATCGAGCGGATCAAGGGTGGTCTGGCCGTCGACATCGGCGTCCGGGCGTTCCTCCCCGGCTCCCTCGTCGACGTACGCCCGGTGCGCAACCTGGACCAGCTACGGGGCCAGGAGTTCCGCATGCGCGTCATCAAGGTCAACAAGCGTCGCGGTAACATCGTGCTCTCCCGGAAGGCGGTCATCGAGGAGGAGAACGCCGAAAAGAAGAAGGACACCCTCAAGAAGCTCAAGGAGGGGGCGGTTCTCCGCGGTGTCGTGAAGAACCTGACCGGCTACGGCGCCTTCATCGATCTCGGAGGCATCGACGGACTGCTGCATCTCACCGACATGTCCTGGGGCCGCCTGAACCACCCGTCGGAGCGCTTCTCCATCGGCGACGAGGTGGACGTTCTGGTGCTGAAATTCGACCCGGAGAGCGAGCGGGTCTCCCTCGGCTACAAGCAGCTCAGCAAGGACCCCTGGGAGCGCGTGGGAAGCAAGTATCCGCCGGGCATCCGGGTCAGTGGCAAGGTGGTCAACCTGACCGACTACGGCGCCTTCGTCGAGCTCGAGGAGGGGGTTGAGGGGCTGATCCACGTCTCGGAGATGTCCTGGACGAAGAAGGTCAAGCACCCCTCCAAGGTCGTCAACGCGGGGGACACCGTCGAGGCCATGGTCCTGGACGTCGACCTGCAGCAACGCCGCCTGTCGCTCGGGCTCAAGCAGGTCGAGCCCAACCCCTGGGATCTGATCGCCGACCGCTACCAGGTCGGAGCGACGATCAGCGGCAAGGTGCGCAACCTGACCGATTTCGGTGCCTTCGTCGAGGTCGAGGAGGGGATCGACGGGCTGGTGCACATCTCCGATATGTCCTGGACGAAGCGGATCAAGCATCCATCGGAGCTGGTGAAGAAGGGGGATACGATCGAGGCGGTGATCCTGAAGATCGACTCCGACAACCAGCGTCTGTCCCTGGGAATGAAGCAGCTGCAGCCCGACGTGTGGGAGGATTTCTTCCGGACCCATCCCGTCGGCACGATCGTGGAGGGGAAGATCGTCCGGCTCACCGATTTCGGCGCCTTCGTGGAGCTCGCGGAGGGGATCGAGGGGCTGGTCCACGTCTCGGAGCTTTCCGAGGAGCGGATCGAGGACCCCGCGAAGGCCTTCAAGGTGGGCCAGGCAATCCAGGCGAAGGTCATCCGGACCGATCCGGCGGAGCACAAGATCGGTCTGAGCATCCGGCAGCTCTCCACGGACCAGGCGAAGCTCGACGTGAGCGCCTACGTCGACTCCAGCCGCAAGTCCGGGAATCTGACGCTGGGGGATATGATCGGCTCCCAGCTCGCCGAGGCCGCGCGTGCCGGCGCCGCCGCCGCCGAGGAGGAGGAGGAGGAAGCAAAGGACGAGGACGCCTCGGAGGGGGAGAACGCATCGCCCTCCAGCGAGGCCTCGGACGACGACGGGGATAGATAGGGACCCGCCGCTGCCGGGATGCGTCTCCGGGGGCGGCGCCTCTTTCCTTCGACCGATAGGGGAACGCGACGTGACGAAGGCTGAGCTGGTGGAGGAGGTCGCCAAGACGGCGGACCTGACGAAGAAGCACTCGGAGGTGATCGTCAACACCGTGTTCCAGTCGATCATCGACGCGCTGCACAATGACGAGAAGATCGAGCTCCGCGGCTTCGGCAGCTTCCGCATCCGGCAGCGACGGTCGCGTCAGGGGCGCAACCCCAAGACCGGCGAGAAGGTGTTCGTGCCCGCCAAGAAGATCCCGTACTTCAAGCCCGGCAAGGAGCTGAAGGACCTGATCAACCGGTAGGGCGGCCCGGCCACCGACGTCCACCCGCGTCCTTCCACGAGACGGCGGTCCCCTCCGACGAGAAGGGAACGTCAGGCCCATGGAGCACCTCTTCACACCCTGGAGGCTCGAGTACCTCGTGTCCGGCGTCCGCACGACCGGCTGCGTGTTCTGCGAGGCCCTGGCCGCGGCCGACGACCGCTCCTGCCTGATCGTCCTCCGGTCGGCGCTGCACTTCGTCATCCTCAACCGCTATCCCTACAACAACGGACATCTGATGATCGTGCCGAACCGGCACCTGGCGCACCTCCACGAGGCCACGCCGGAGGAGCTGCACGAGATGATGGACCTGGCGTCCCGCTGCGAGCGATCCCTTCGGAAGCTCTACCGGCCCCACGGCATCAACCTGGGGATGAACCTGGGCAGAAGCGCGGGCGCGGGCATCACGGAGCACTACCATCTTCATCTGGTACCGCGCTGGGCCGGCGACACGAACTTCATGACCGCCATCGGGGAGACCCGGCTGCTCCCCGAGGAGCTGGACCAGACCTGGACCCGCCTCCGTGGCTCCATCCTCGAGGCCTGAGCCGTGGCCCGCCCCCTGCCCCTCGCCGCTGCCAGCCCCCGGGGCTTCTACACCGTCGAGACCTGGGGTTGCCAGATGAACGTCCACGATTCGGAGAAGATGGCCGGTGCGCTCCGGGGACTCGGCCTCGCGCCCACCGGCGATCCCCGGCGCGCGGACGTGATCCTGCTGAACACCTGCGCCGTGCGGGACAAGGCCACGCAGAAGGTGTTCGCCGCCCTGGGACGCCTGCGACGGCTCAAGAGGCGCAACCCACGGCTCGTCATCGGCGTGACGGGCTGTGTCGCACAGCTCGAGGGGTCGGAGATCTTCGAGCGGGCTCCCTTCGTCGATCTGGTCCTGGGCCCGCGTGGCATCTCGGCGCTTCCCGAGCTGCTGGCCCGGGCGCGGGAAGGACGGGCGATCCAGCTCGAACCTCTGGAGGCGTCGCTGACCCCGCCCTTCGAGTCGACGGCCCGGGCCGAGGGGGTGAAGGCGTACGTCACGGTGATGGAGGGCTGCAACAAGCGCTGCACGTTCTGCATCGTGCCCAGGACCCGCGGTCGCGAGGACAGCCGTCCCCTCCGGCATATCCTCCAGGAGGTCGAGTTTCTCGCCGGTCGGGGATTCCGCGAGGTGGAGTTGCTCGGACAGAACGTCAACGCGTACCGTTTCGGCGATACGGACTTCGCGGGGCTGCTCCGCGCCGTCGATCGCGTACCCGGCCTCGAGCGCGTCCGCTTCACCACATCCCACCCGCTGCACTTCAGCGACGCGATCATCGGCGCGGTGGCGGCGGGGGAGCGCATCTGCCCTTCGATCCACCTGCCGCCCCAGTCGGGGTCCACCCGGGTGCTCCGCCGGATGAGGCGGGGCTACACGCGCGAGGGCTACCTCGAACGGGTGAGGCGGTTGCGCCGCGCGGTTCCGAGCTGCACGCTGTCGGCGGACATCATCGTCGGCTTTCCCGGCGAGACCGACGACGACTTCGAGCAGACGATGACCCTCCTGGAGGAGGTCCGGTACGCGAAGGTGTTCTCGTTCGTCTTCTCGCCGCGCCCCGACACCCCGGCGGCGCAGATGGCGGACGATACCCCGCCGGAGGTGAACCGCGAGCGGCTGGCCCGGCTCCAGGCCAGGCAGCTCGAGATACAGGCGGAGATCCACGCCGGCCAGGTGGGAGCCCGGCTTCCGGTTCTCATCGAGGGCCCCGCGAAGTCCGGCGACGGCGTCTTCGTGGGGCGGAGCCCCGAGGGCTTCATCGTCCACTTTCCCGGGCATGACGGGATGCGGGGGCGGACCCTTCCGGTCACCATCGGCTCCGTCACCGCACAGGCGCTCTACGGCGAGGTGACGCCCGGACCGCTGCGGCCGGAGCGCGAGTTCCTTGACTTCTCCCAGGGGGGACGTTAAAAGGAACGTCACGAGGTTCCTATGGAAGTCGAGGTCAACGTGAAGGGGTTGATGATCGACCCCATCTCGAACCTGCCCATCGTGATCCTGGAGCAGGCGGGGACGGATTCCGTCCTCCCGATCTGGGTCGGTATCTTCGAGGCGAACGCCATCGCCCTGCAGATCGAGGACATCTCGACCCCCAGGCCGATGACCCACGACCTGCTCCGGAACGTCCTCGAGGTCCTGGGCGGGCGGATCGAGAAGATCGTCATCACGGAGCTCCGAGACTCGACCTTCTACGCCATGCTCCACGTGGCCGCGGGGGGTACCACCCTCCAGATCGACTCCCGGCCCAGCGACGCCATCGCGATCGCCCTGCGCACCGGCTCCCCGATCTTCGTCGAGGAGGAGGTCCTCAAGCAGGCGAAGAAGATCGACTTCCCGAAGTCGCCCCAGGAAAACGAGAAGCTCAAGAAGTGGCTCGAGAACCTCGATCCCGACGACCTCGGGAAATACGAGATGTAGCCGCACTCCGGCCGAATCTCCGTAACGCTCTCGAAACAGGCTCCTTGCGGGTGCCGCATTTCCCTTGACAGCGGGAGGCGGGTCCATTATCATGTAGCCCGCTCTGCCGGAACCCCCATATGTAGGGCCCTTGCAAGCCGTTCACCCCATCGGACCTCGATGATCCTGGCCATCGCCAACCAGAAGGGTGGCGTGGGAAAGACCACGACCTCCATCAACCTCGCGGCAGCGCTGGCGCAGAAGGCGAACAAGACCCTCCTCATCGACCTGGATCCCCAGGGCAACTCCAGCCTCTCGTTTCTCGAGGTGGACGAGATCGGCCCCTCGCTCTACGACCTCCTGGTCGACTCCGCGATCCACTCCGAGGAGGTCGTCTACAAGTCGACCGTGCTCAACCTCGACGTGATCCCCTCGCGGATCTCCCTCGCGAAGTTCGAGTCGAAGGTGATGGGGGAGTTCGACGCCCATTTCCGGCTGAAGGACCGGCTGAAGCCCATCCTGGACAACTACGACTACGTCGTCATCGACACCCCCCCGACCCTGGGGCTGCTGACGATCAACGCCCTGGTCTGCGCGACCCACCTCCTGGTCCCGATCCAGTCATCCTATTTCTCCCTGGAGGGGACCGACGACCTCCTGGAGACCGTGGAGAAGGTCAAGGCGCGGCCGAACCCCGACCTGGAGCTCCTCGGCGTGGTGATCACCCTGCACGACCGCCGCACCGTCCTGGGGCGCGACATCAAGCAGCAGATCATGAAGGTCTTCGGTGACAAGGTGTTCCGCACCGTCATCAACAAGAACGTGCGCCTGGAGGAGAGCCCGGCCTATCGCGAGTCGATCTTCACCTACGCTCCCGAGTCCAGCGGCGCCCTCGATTACTACAAGCTATCGGAGGAGGTTGTCGGCCGTGCCTAGACCCCGTGGACTTCCCAAGACGTCCGGCATGCGACACGATGCACATTTCGTGGAGGCCCTGACCTCCGACCGAGGCGCGCCCATCGGGCGCATGATCGCGGTGGACCGGCTCGAGCCCAACCCGGAACAGCCACGCCGCGACTTCGGCGACCTCCAGGACCTGGTGAGCTCCGTCAAGGAGAAGGGGGTGCTCGCCCCGATCCTCGTCCGCCAGATCGGGCCCGAGCGGTACCAGATCATCGCGGGCGAGCGACGCTACCGTGCCTCCCTCGAGGCGGGCCTGCAGCAGGTCCCGATCATCGAGATGGAGGTGGACGAGCGCGGCGTGCTCGAGATCTCGCTCATCGAGAACCTGCAGCGGCGGGACCTCTCGCCCTTCGAGGAAGCGGACGCCGTCGCGCTCCTGGCCGATCGCTATGGTTACACGCACGAATCGCTGGCCCGCAAGCTGGGGAGATCCCGGAGCACGGTGACGGAGCTTCTCGCGCTCGCGAGGATCCCGGAGGAGATCCGCCTGGAATGTCGGCGTGCCGACATCGTGGCGAAGTCCACGCTGCTCGAGGTGGCGAAGTGCGGCGACGCGGATACCATGCGGCGGCTCCTGGATCACCTTGCGCGGGAGGGCGCCGGGCGTGAACTGGCGCGGGAGGCGCAGCGCAGCCGGCCGGCCAAGGGAAAGCCGTTCGTGTTCCGCTATCAGCCCGAGGATCGGCGTTTCCGCATCCAGCTGCGTTTCGCCGAGGAGGAGGTCGGCCGCGAGGAGATGATCGCGGCGGTTCGGGAGTTGCTGCGGACGCTTGAGGGGGAACGCTAGGGGGTGGCCGGCGGGCGGCGCGCCGCAGGGGGCTCGCGGCGCGGCGAAAGGGCCGCGGAAATGCAAGGGGGATTCACCGGCATGGTGCGACGGACGTTCCGGAAGCGTGCTGCTCGGAAGCACCCGCGCTCGGAGGAGTTGCTCGCCTCGGTGCAGCGCTGGACCACGGCGGAGGCCAGGAGCAAGGCGGAAGGCGCCTTGTCCCGCGAGGAGCGGGATGCCGATGCGCTGCGGGAGTTCGGGCTCCTGGACGACGGCGGGAAGCGGGAATCCTGACGCCGCGGGGCATTCGAGGCCTTGGGCCGCGGTATGGTGCCCGACGCTCAGGTTTACATAAGATATCTTATCGGACGCAACGAAACCGCCGCCCCCGGGCCCCGTAACCTCACCTCGATGCTCCGGATCTGGCGCTACATCCTCGCGGAGTGCCTCGGCCCCACGCTGATGGGGGTCCTGGTCTACACCGTCCTCTTTCTGCTGAACCTGATCTTCCAGCTGGCGGAGCTGGCCATCCGGAAGAGCATCGGTTTCTGGCTCCTGGGCCAGTTCCTGGCCCTGGCCATGCCGAGGCTCCTGTCGCTGGTGATCCCCATGTCCGTGCTCCTGGGGATCCTGATCGCCATGGGCCGGCTGTCCGCCGACAGCGAGATCACCGCGCTACGGGCCTGTGGCGTCTCCTATCTCCAGATCCTGCCGCCGGTCCTGACGCTGGGCCTCCTCGGCACTGTGGTCTCCCTGGGGCTGACGGTGTTCGTGGTGCCCGAGGCAACGTACGCGCAGCACCGGCTCAATGCACAGATCCTCCTCTCCGGCGACCTGAACCGGAACATCCAGCCCCGGGTCTTCTTTCAGGAGATCCCGGGCCTGCTGATCTACGCCGACCGCCGGGACCCCTCCGGGGGCCTGCAGGATGTCCTCCTCGTGCAGGAGAACCGCGACGGCCTGCAGCAGCTCACGCTCGCCCGGTGGGTGCGGATCGAGCAGGATCCGGCCGCGGGTTCGCTGCGGATCCGCATGCACGAGGGGGAGATGCACACGGTCTCCCCGGAGGATCCCGACCTCTACGAGCGCACCTACTTCGTGGACCAGGTCGTCACGAGGCCCCCCGACGAGTCCCTCCTGCAGTTCGCGGCCACCCTGCGCGGCGATCTCCCGCGCAACCTCCGGGAGATGCGCACCCTGGACCTGGGCCGCCGGCTGGGCCTCGCCGCCGCGGACGCGGAGGGGATCCCGGACTGGAACCGCACCCAGGCCGGGATCGAGCTGCACCGCCGCCTGGCCGTGCCCGTCGCCGCCGCGATCTTCTCCCTCCTCGGGGCCTCCCTGGGGGTCGTCACACGGCGCGGTGGTCGTTCGACGGGGTTCGCGGTCAGCCTGGGGGTGATCCTGGCCTACTGGCTGACGATGAGCGCCGCGGAGAACCTGGCCCGCTCGGGTGCCATGGAGGTCTGGAAGGCGGTCTGGCTGTCGAATGGCATCTTCTCCGTGCTCGGCGTGATCCTCATGGTCTGGCTCCTGTTCGACCGCAGGCTCCCCGCCTTCCTCAGACGCCTGCGGCTCCCCCGCCGCCGCTCGCGCGCGACCCGCCGCGGGGGCCTGCAGCCGCAGGGAGCCGCGCGGCGGGAGCCCGCGGGCCGGCGGGGGGGCCTGCGGGTGGGCACCCCCTGGCTCCCCGAACGTCTCGACCGGTACGTCTCCGCGGCATTTCTACGGATCTTCCTCCTGGTCCTGGTCTCGTTCTGCCTCTTCCTGATCCTCGCCGATCTACGCACCCTTCTCGACGACCTCACCTCCGGTCCCGGGGTCCCGGCGCGGACGCTCCTCGCGTACTTCGGGTTCTCGACCCCCGGGCTCCTCGTCACCGGCCTTCCCCTGGCGGCTCTCCTGGCCACGATCCTCGCCTTCGCCACACTGGAGCGCTACAACGAGGTCACGGCGATGAAGGCCTCGGGGATCAGCGCCTACCGGCTCTCGCTCCCGGTCCTCGTGATTGGCCTGCTGCTGTCGCTGGGGCAGTTCATGCTCGAGGAATCGCTGGTCCCCCAGTCGAACAAGGAGGCGGCGGCGCTCCGGGCACAGATCCGGGACCAGCAGCCAGCCTCCACGTTCGGCCTGCGCCGCTGGCTGTTCGGGGAAGGGGGGCGAGTCTACAACCTGACGGCGTACAGCAGGAGCCGCGACGAGTTCCAGGGGGTTTCCATGTTCCGCCTGGCCCCCGAACTGACCCTCGTCGAGCGCCTCCAGGCCGCGGGTGCCCGCTACCAGGATGGATGGTGGATCTTCCGGGACGGCTGGATCCGGACGTTCGGAGCGGAGGGAGAACGCTACGAGACCTTCGACGAAATGCGCCTGCGCCTTCCGGAGACTCCCGAGCAGTTCCGTCGGGAGTCCAAGGTCCCGGCGCAGATGACGTACCGCGAGCTGGAGCGCCACATCACCGCGCTCCAGCGCGCCGGATACGACGTGCAGGAACTGGAGGTGGCCCTGTTCGAGAAGCCGGCGATGGCCGCGGTCCCGCTCGTGCTGGTGCTGATCGGCCTCTCCTACGCCTTCCGCGCCGGGGCACGGGGCCGCGGCAGCCTCGCCGGGGTGGGGCTGGCCATCATGCTGGCCATCGCCTACTACGTGGCGCAGGCGACCTGCCGGGAGCTCGGGGCGGTGGGGATCATTCCCCCGCTGATCGCGGCCTGGGCGCCCTGCCTTCTCTTCTCCGGGGTCGGGGCCTGGCGGATGCTCTCGTTGCCGACCTGAGCCGGCTCAGGAGCCCTCCACCTCCGCCAGCTTCTGCTGGATCTGCGGCTGGTCCGGCACGATCGCCAGGGAGGCCCGCAGGTGCTCGATCCCCTTCGTGCGCTCCCCCAGCGCCAGGTAGGCACCGGCCAGCGCGTTGTGCACCGCGGGCATCTGCGGGTTCAGCCCCAGCGCCCGCTCCAGGTAGGGGATCCCCTCGCGCTGCCGTCCCTGCCGGACGAGCGCCCCGCCCAGGTTGACGAGGGCCGAGATATACGCGGGCTCCAGCTCCACGGCCCGCCGCAGCTGGTCGATACCTCGCTGCTCCTGGCCGGCCCGCAGGTAGGCCAGCCCCAGGTTGTGCCTGGCATCGGCGTATTCGGGACGGAGCTCCACCGCCCGCCGGAGCTCCGACTGCTCCCCCTCCGGGTCGCCGAGCTGCCCGAGGACGACCCCCAGGTTGTTGTGCGCATCCGCGAACTCCGGGTCGAGCTCGATCGCGCGCTCGAACTCCGCCCGTGCCTCCTCCAGCTCCCCTTGCGCGTAGTAGAGGCTGCCCAGGTTCAGCCGCACCTGCGGGTGATCGGGGGCGCGCTCCAGGGCCATCCGGTAGTAGCGGATCGCCCCGTCCACGTCGCCCCGCTCCTGGTAGAGCAGGGCGAGGTTGTTGAACGAGCCCACGAATCCCGGATCCGCCTCGATGGCCTGCAAGTACATCGCCTCCGCTTCCTCCCCGCGGCCCAGGCTCTTCAGGACGTTCGCCAGGTTGTTGTAGCCCTCCCCGTAGTCGGGATCCACCTGGATCACGCGACGGTACTCGGCCATGGCCGCCTCGGGATCGCCCATTCTCTCGTGGAGGATGCCGAGGGAGTTGTGGGCGTCGGCGTTGCTCTCCTCGATGGCCACCGCGCGGCGGAGGTGGCGCTCCGCTCCCTCCAGGTCACCGCGGTCCATGAGGATGTTCCCGACGTAGTTCTCGACCTCCTGCGACTCGGGATCCCGCCGCAGCACGGTCTCGAAGATCGCCAGGGCTTCGTCGTCGTTCCCCATCACCATGTAGGCGCGGCCCAGGTTGATCCGCGCGACGAGGAAGTCCGGCTCCTCCTCCAGCGCCAGACGGAACTCCTCGATCGCCGCGTCGGGCTTGCCCTGGTTCAGCAGGAGCACGCCCCGGTTGTTGTGGGAGTTGCTGCCGGCCTGGCTCAGGTAGCCCAGGGCCGTGAGCTTCTCGACGATCTGCTCGTCCGTCTCGGACGGGATCGGTGCCGCCCCCGTCGACGGGGTCGCGTCCGGATCGTCGTAGGTACGGAGGCTTCCCGCCGGCCGTGCCTCGAGGAATCCGGGCTGGAACGCCCCGTCCAGAACCCGTCCGTCCATGTCCTCCGCCCGGGGCAGCCCGAAGGCGGCCAGGATCGTGGGGGCCACGTCGGCCACCGAGGCGTCGGGGATCTCGACCCCCGCCCGGAACGCCGGGCCCGAGAGGATGAGCACCCCGAACTTCCGGTGCCACTCCGCGGCCTTCCCCTGCCCGATCCGTGCGTCCTCCAGCGGACGGTTCGTGCCGCTCCGGAACCCGTGATCCGAGGCGACGATCACGTCCACCCCGTCGCCACCGAACTCCTCGAGCAGGCGCCCGAGCAGCTCGTCCTGGTACTCGTAGAACCGGTCCACGGCGGCTCCGAACCAGCGCACCTGCTCGTTGCGGACGATCGGAAGCCGCGGCGGCCGGAACTGCATGAAGAGATGCGAGGTGGTGTCCAGCCCCTCGAAGTAGACCGCGCGGAAGCGCGTCGGATGGCTCCGGAACAGGTCCTCCGCGATGGCGGTGTAGGTCCGCGTGCCGGCGAGGACCTTGCGGAACTCCTCGACGCGCTCCCGGTCCTCCGGTGGAAGGTCCTCCGGACGCCCGGGAAGGTCCAGGAAACGGGACAGGTCCGCGAGCGAGATGGACGCCGGCGGCACGCGGGAGCCCTCCACCGTGGGCAGGAGACCGGCCGGATACACCAGGCCCGTTTCGCCTCCCCCGTCCCGCTCCCCCATCCCGAACAGCTGGTAGGCCACCCGGTCGGAGACCAGGAATCCGTCCACCTCCTCCGCCGGCCAGGTAGCCCACCAGGCCACCACCCCGACATCCACGCCGGTCTCGCTGAAGATGTTCCAGAGGGCCTTGGTCTTCCGCAGGTTGCTCGTGACGGGAACCCTTCCCCCGGTACGGGCGTCCACGGCGAGGAAATCCACGATGCCGTGCTTCTGCGGGAGCTTTCCCGTCGCCACCGTCGTCCAGATGACCGGCGAGAGCACCGGAGAGATGGTGCGGAGCCGCGCCCGCACGCCCTCCCCCACGAGGCGCTCCAGGTTCGGCAGCCGCCCCGCCTGCAGGAGCGGGTCGATCAGCGTCCAGTCGGCCGAGTCCAGCCCGATGAAGAGCGCCCTGGCGTCCGGGTCGGCCCGTAGGTCCTCCCGCCGCACGGTCGGCGGCAGGTCCCCCTCCGCCAAGCGCCAGACCTGCAGCTCGTGCATCCGGATCCCCTCGGCCTCCCACGTCTCCCGGAGGGCGCGCTCGAGGGCCAGCGCCAGCCGCACGCGGTTCGTCCCCGCCACCTCCTCGAAGGGGGTCTCCCCCAGCCACCGCCGGGCCGCGGCGACGAGTTCCGGGACCAGCCACTCGGACTCGTAGCGCGGCCCGTGGAGGCGGTGGATCTCGAGCACCCGCGACGGGTCGAGCTCGTAGCGGACCTCGACCTCCGCGCCGACCTGGGTGCCGTCCTGCACGGATAGCCGGCGGCCGTGCGCCGCATCCAGGACGAGATCCAGCGTCGACTCCCCGTCCGGATAATGGTACACGGCGAGGATCGCGGCGGGGACGAGAT
>JASFRI010000064.1:0-14270 GCA_050115015.1 Acidobacteriota bacterium | reverse complement strand
CAGCCCGACCCGCTGCCGGAACCCCTTGGACAGGTGGCCGATGGGCCGGGTCAGCACCTGGTCGATGACGCAGTCCCGGGCCACCCGGGCGATCCGACCCCGGCCAGCGGCGGGCTCCAGCCCGCGCATGTCTGCCGCGAAGGACAGGTACTCCTGCACCAGCATGTCGTGGTAGAGCGGGGCGTTCTCCGGGAGGTACCCGATCTTCTCCTGGACGGCGAGGGGCTCCTCCACGACGTCGTGCCCGGCGATCCGGGCGCTTCCGGCGGTGGGAAGCAGGAAGCCGACGAGGATCTTCATCGCCGTGGTCTTCCCGGCACCGTTCGGTCCCAGGAGTCCCACGATCTCGCCGCGATCGATGCTGAAGGAGATCCCGCGGAGGGCTTCCGTTTCCCCGTACCGCTTCCGGAGATTGACGGCTTCGATCATGCTGCCTCCAGGCCGCAAACTGGGGGGTTGGCCCATCGCGGCTCGCACTGGTTGGTGTCGCTGTGTCGGCGATGGTAGGCCCGGGCTCGGGGGCGCATCTTAATCATGCGCCCCGGCGTCGTCAAGGCTCGCGGCGGGCCGCCACTCCCGCGACGAATCGTCCCTCGTGCTCTCCCTCCCGGGAGCGCACCACGCGCAGCGGCGATACCAGGCCCGCCAGCTCCCCGGGGCGCAGGAGATGGTCCGGGCTCGTCGGGCCGCCCCGCCCCGCCTGGGAGGTGGTGAACGTTTCGTAGAGCATCACGCCTCCCGGCCGCAGGGCGGCCGTGAGGGCGGGGAACAGCGGCCGGTGCAGATAATCGAAGACGAGCACGACGTCGAACCGGCCTTTCCCGAGGTCCGGAGGATCCCGCTCGAGGTCCAGGAGCTCGGCCTCCAGCGGCAGTTCCAGGCGGGCGGCGGTGGAGGCGAGCCGGTCGATCCGGGCCCCGTCGACGTCCACCCCGCGGACCCGGAAGCCCGCGGCGGCCAGCAGCAGCGCGTTGCGCCCGCCGCCGCAGGCGACGTCCAGGACCTCGCCGCCCCGGGGGAGCAGGTCGGCGTTGCGCACCAGCCAGGGGGAGGGACCGAGGGGGCGGAACGGATCGCCGTCGCGGTGCTGCCGGGCCCCCGCCCAGGCGGCCATCCCGCCCCGGAGGTTGCGGACGTCGCCGAACCCCGCCCGGGCCAGGAGGGCGGAGGCCCGGGCGCTGCGCACCCCGTGCTCGCAGCAGACGAGAATCGGTTTGCCGTCCGGGGGCAGCGTGGCGGGGGCGCAGGCGATCCAGTCCAGGGGGAGGAGCATGGAACCGGGGATGTGGCCCAGCGCGCGGTACTCCTCCGGCGTGCGGACGTCGAGCACGACGACCTCGCCGGCCTCGACGAGGCCCCGGGCCTCGTCCGGAGCGATGTCCCGGTACCCCGGAGCGGAGCTCACGCGCAGCCGGGTCCCCTCATCTCGCGGGCGGCGACCCCGTCAGGGAGCAGGGACGTCGCGAAGCCGTCGGGATCCTCCGCGTGCCGCTCCAGCAGCAGGCGGAGCTGCTCCCGCAGCCGGTCGCGGCTGGTCAGGCCGTAGCCGTAGATGGAGATCGGTCCGATCAGCTTCAGGTAGTAATGGTTCGCGGCGTCGTGCTGCACCGAGCAGTTGCTCGGCTTGCGCGCCACCGCCAGGAGATCGCCGCAGCGCTCGGCGAGCTCCTCGAGGACGGGCTCCTCCCGGAGGTCCGCCGGGAGCTCCGGGAAGCGCCGGTACAGGTCGGCCAGTGTCATCCGCTCCTCCTTCGCGACAAGTCGTCTGATTATACCGGAGACCGCGGTCCGGATCAGGGACCGCGTGCTATGATCCCCGCGAGCGGCATCGAGCGGCACAGGGAGGTGGCGGATGACCAGCGGGATCGAGGTGCGCTCCCTCGAGGAGCGGGATATCGAGTCCGTGATCCGGATCGTGCGGGCGGTCACCGGGGAGGCCAGCGAGGGCTTCTGGCGGGGGATGCTGCGCGCCTACCGGATGGGGGAGGAGAACCTGCCGGATGCGCTCTCACCGTCCCTGTGCCAGGTGGCGGTGCGGGAAGGCGCGGTCATCGGCTTCATGATCGGCGACGTTCAGTCGTGGCAGTTCGGCATCCCCCGCTGCGGCCGCATCGTCGCGGTGGGGATCCACCCGGATCACCGCCGGTCCGGGGCGGGGCGGCAGCTGGCGAACGCGTTCTTCGAGCAGTTCCGCCGCCTCCGGGTGCCGGTGGTCCAGTGCATGGTGCGGCCGGGGGATCCGCTGGGAGAGTTCTTCGCCAGCGTGGGCTTCGAGGCCGGCGACTGGATCACCCTGACCCGACCGCTGGAGCCCGGGCCGTGACGCGGTCTCTCGCGGCGCTCCTGGCCCTGCTGGTACCGCTCTCGCTCCCCGCCCCCGCGGAGACGGGGGAGCGCGGTCCGCGCACCGTGGCGTTCCTGGTGGTGGACGGCGTCTACAACACCGAGCTCACCGCACCCCTCGACATCCTGCATCACATCCGGTTCCATTCGAAGGACGACTGGCCGGAGACCTTCCTGGTCTCCCCCGACGGCGACCCGGTCCGCACCTTCGAGGGGATGGTCGTGCGGCCGGACCATTCCTTCGCCACGGCCCCGTCCATCGACGTGCTCGTGGTTCCCTCGGCGGAGCACTCGATGGACAAGGACCTCGAGGACGAGGCGCTCATCCGCTGGGTCCGGGAGACCGGGGGGAAGGCGCGCCACGTGGTCTCTCTCTGCGACGGGGCCTTCGTGCTGGCGCGGGCGGGGCTGCTGGACGGCGGCCCGGCGACCACCTTCCCCGCGGATCAGGACCGCTTCGCCGGTATGTTCCCGGGCGTGGAGCTGGTCCGGGACGTCTCCTTCGTGGATGCCGGTCGGGCGCTCACCTCCGTCGGCGGCGCGCGCTCCTTCGACGTGGCGCTCTGGCTCGTCGAGCGGATCTACGGCGCGGACGTCGCCCGGGGCGTGGCCCGCGGCCTGGTCATCGACTGGGATCCGTCGGAGGTTCCCCACCGCGCGGGCCGGCCGCGGCCCTGAGCCGGAGGCCCTCCCGTCAGCGGGGCTCCTCCGGGCCGGGCGGCGGATCCATGGGATCCGGCCGTCGGTTCCGGTCCTGCGGCGTGCGATCCCGGAAGCGCTGCCGCCGGGCCTGGAAGCGGTCCTCGAGCTGGGTCCGCTGCTCCGGGGTGAGCAACGCCATGATCCTGGCCCGCAGGAGGATCTCCTCCTTCATCACGGCGCCCCGGGCCTGCACGACCCGGTCGACCTGGTCCTCGACGGCGCCGAGATCCACGTCCGCGGGCTGGGTCCGCAGGACCCGCTGCAGGTCGAGGCCCTGGCGCTCGGCCTCGGCGCGCAGGGTGATCATCTCCTGCTGGGACCGGTAGACCTCCTCGTCGATCGCCTGACGGGTCACCTCGTCCAGTCCCAGCGCCTCGATCACCGCCGGCTCGTTCCACCACTCCATCCCGCCGGGCGCGTGGTGCGGCCGCGCCGCCCGCCGGGACGGGTCCAGGGTCTGCGCGGGCAGCAGCGTCGGCAGTGTCAGCGCCGCCGCGAGCGCCAGGAGCGTCATCCGTCGCGAGTTGCCGTTCATCTTCACCTCTCTCGCGCCGCGGCAGGCCCGCGGCGTCCTCTCCGGACGAACCGGTCAGGTCGTCCCGGGGTTCTCCTCGTTCACGAGCGCGTCCCACGCGCCGTAGGCATCCAGGTACTCCGGCACGCCGGCGTCCCCCGCCGGGTCCTCCTCCAGCAGCCAGGCGAGGGTGCCCGTGGCCGGCTCGGACGCCGTGTTGACGGTCTGGCCCCATTCGCCGTAGGCGGGGAGCGGGAGGTCGACCTCGGTGGCCAGGACGTCCTCGAACAGTGCCGGCCAGTCCGTTGCGGACCGCGGCGGGGGGGCCAGGAGCACCGACACCGCCGAGAGCACGAGCACCGCGGCGGCGGCGAGCCCCGCCAGCCAGGCGAGGCCGTGCCGTCGACCGGTGCCTCCGGCCGCCGGCAGGCGCTGCAGGATCGCCGCCCGCTGCCGGGCGTAGAAGGCCTCGACCGCATCGGGGCCCAGCGGATGTTCGCCTCGCATCATCTCACCTCCTCGGCCGCCGCCAGCGCGCTCTCCAGCCGCCGCGTCCCGCGGAACAGATGCGCCTTCACCGTGCCGACCCGCAGGCCGAGCTGCCTGGCGATCTCCTCCAGGGGGCGGCCTTCCAGGTAGCGCAGCCGGACGACCTCGCGCTGGCGCCCCGCGGGGATGGCCTCGTAGGCCTGCCGCAGGGCGGCGAGCATCTCCTCGTCGAGCAACCGCCGCTCCTGCTCGGGGGGCGCGCCGGGATCCGGCGCCTCCTCGAGGGACTCCAGCGGGGGGCCGGCGGCGCGCCGCCGGTCGCGCAGCAGGTTCCGGAGGATGTGGCCGAGCCAGGTGCGCAGCGAGGCCTCGCGCCTCCAGCTTCCCAGCGCCCGGTAGGCTCGCAGGAACACCTCCTGGGCCGCATCGTCCGCCTCCTCGAGGCTGCCGAGGGACCGCAGCGCCACCACCGTGATCCAGCGCTGGTGCCTGGCGACCAGGTCGCCAAAGGCGTTCCGATCTCCCGAGAGCACCCGGTCCACGAGCCTCGCGTCGTCCATGCAACCCGATCCGACGGGGGCGGGCGGGGAAGGTTTACCGTCGCGCGTCGCCGGCCCCCGGATGTCCTGGAAGTCCTTGATTCATGGGAGCTTCAGGCTCCCATCATGCGCATCCAGTCCTCCAGGCTGCGGACCTGGAGGACGTAGTTCTCCCGGCGGTTCTCCCCGAGGGTGGCGAAGGGGCGCGGGTCGTAAGCATGGCCTGGAAAGAGCACGGTGTCGTCGGGCAACTGCGCCAGCGGTCCGGTGAGGCTGTGGTACATGGCTTCCGGATCCGCCCCGGGCAGGTCCACCCGGCCGCAGCCCTGCAGGAAGAGCGTGTCCCCGGCCACCAGCCGGTCCCGGACCAGGAAGCACTGGCTGCCGGGGGAGTGCCCCGGCGTGTGCAGGAAGGTGATCTCGACGTCGCCCGTGCGGATCCGGTCCCCTCCCCGGACTGGCTCCAGGTCGCCGGCGGAGACCCCGGTGGTCTCCCGGATCCACGGGACCTCCTCGTGCTGGGCGTAGACCCGGATGGGACGGCGCTCCAGCAGCCGGGCGATCCCCTCCACGGGGGTGCCGAAGAGGTCCCCTCCGACGTGGTCGGGATGGAAGTGGGTCGCCAGGGCGGCGATGACCCGCATCCCGTCCTCGTCCGCCGCGGCCAGCAGCCCGTCCACGTCCCAGGCGGGGTCCACGATCCAGGCCTCCCCGCTGGAGCGGGAGCCGATCAGGTAGGCGAAGTTCACCATCTGCGCCGCCGCGGGGTCGCGGGTGGCGAAGTCCCGTCCGGACAGCAGCTGGCGGAAGTAGAGGTCGTCCTCGGCGGCCATGGTCCCTCCCTCACCTGCCGGGGATGTTACCAGACGGGGCGGGGACCCTGCCCTTCCGGAGGTATATACTGGGCCGATTCGCCCCGAGGGAGGCAGGAGGAGATAATCGCCATGAAGTTCCGCACCCGCCAGATTCACGCCGGCGTCGAGCCGGATCCGACCACCGGTTCCATCCTGACGCCGATCTACCAGAGCACGACCTACGTCCAGGAGTCGGTGGACAAGTATTTGTCCCGTGGCTACTCGTATTCGCGGTCCGGGAACCCGACCGTCACCGCCCTGGAGAAGAAGATCAACGACCTGGAGGGTGGCGCCGGGACGGCCTGCTTTGCCACCGGGATGGCGGCCATCAACGCGCTCTTCCTGGCGACACTGAACGCCGGGGAGCACGCCGTGATCTCCGACGTCGCCTACGGCGGTACCTATCGCCTGGCCACGAAGGTCTACTCCCGGTTCGGGGTGGAGTTCACCTTCGCGGACACCTCGCAGCCGGGACAGGTCGAGGCGGCGCTCCGGGACAGCACGCGGCTCGTGCTCATCGAGACCCCGGCCAACCCCACGCTGAAGTGCACCGATATCGCCGCCATCTCCAAGCTCACCCGGCCGCGGAAGATCGTGCACGCCGTCGACAACACGTTCCTGACGCCCTACTACCAGCGGCCGCTGGAGCTGGGGGCCGACGTGGTGATCCACTCCACCACGAAGTACTTCGACGGGCACAACGCCACCGTGGGCGGCGCGGCGGTCGCCGCCACGCCGGAGCTGGACGAGGCGATCCGCTTCATCCAGAACTCCACCGGGACCATCCTCTCCCCGCAGGTGGCCTGGCTGACCCTCCAGGGCCTCAAGACCCTCTCCGTGCGGATGGACGCCCAGTGCGCCAACGCCCTGGAGATCGCACGGTTCCTGGAGGGCCACCCGAAGGTGAGCCGGGTCATGTACCCGGGGCTGGAGTCCTTCCCGCAGCACGAGCTGTCGAAGCGCCAGGCCACCGGATTCGGCGCCATCCTGTGGTTCGAGGTCGACGGCGGCGTGCAGGCGGGCAAGAAGCTGATGGACTCGGTTCGCCTGTGCACCCTGGCGGAGAACCTGGGATCCGTGGAGACCCTGATCACGCACCCGGTGACGATGACCCACGCGGACGTGGACGAGGCCGAGCGCCGGCGGGTGGGGATCACTGACGGCCTGGTGCGGCTCTCCGTCGGCATGGAGGATCCCGGGGACCTCATCGCCGATCTCGAGGAGGCGCTCGGCAACCTCTGAGGCCCACCGGACGGACGCCGGGGAACCGGTGGGGGGCGTCATTTCCGATGGAGAGGATCGTCCAGGTAGGACGCCCGCGCCCCCGAGAGCTGCGGTGATCCCCCGGAGCCGGGGCCGGGGGCGGATTCTGGTAGAATCGGCCGCCGGTCCAGGGAGCGGTCATGCGGCGCGGCGCCCCGGCGGCGCCGACGGGAAGGTCCTATCCACGATGATCCGGGTCGAGCGTTGAGCCGCCACCACGTCTGCGTCCACGGCCACTTCTACCAGCCCCCCAGGGAGAACCCCTGGCTCGAGACCATCGAGCTGCAGGACGCCGCCAGGCCGCACCACGACTGGAACGAGCGCATCACCTTCGAGTGCTACGCGCCGAACGCGTTCGCCCGCATCCTCGACCGGGAGGACCGCATCGAGAAGATCGTGAGCAACTACGCCCGGATCAGCTTCAACTTCGGGCCCACGCTGCTCTCCTGGATGGAGCCCCACGCTCCCAAGGTCTACGAGGCGCTTCTCGAGGCGGATCGCCGCAGCCTGGAGCGCTTCGGGGGGCACGGGAACGCCATCGCCCAGGCCTACAACCACATGATCCTGCCGCTGGCGTCGGCCCGGGATCGCGTCACCCAGGTCCGCTGGGGGATCCGTGACTTCGAGCACCGGTTCCGCCGGCCTCCTGAGGGGATGTGGCTGCCGGAGACGGCGGTGGACACCGCGTCGCTGGAGGTCCTCGCCGCGGAGGGGATCCGGTTCACCATCCTCGCGCCGCGCCAGGCGCGTCGCTTCCGGCGCATCGGGGAGCGTGGCTGGACCGACGTGGAGGGCGGGCACGTGCCGTCCACGGTGCCCTACCGGGTCGTGCTCCCCTCGGGGGCGGCGATCGCGGTGTTCTTCTACGACGGCCCGGTCTCCCAGGCCATCGCCTTCGAGGGGCTGCTCGGCAGCGGCGACCGGCTGGCCGACAGGCTGCTGGGGTCGCTGGCCACCGACGGCGAGCACCCGCAGATCGCCAGCGTGGCCACCGACGGGGAGACCTACGGCCACCACCAGAAGCACGGGGAGATGGCGCTGGCCTACGCCCTGGAGCGCATCGACCGGGGCTCCGGCGCCCGCCTGACGAACTACGGGGAGTACCTGGAGCGGCATCCGCCGGATCACGAGGTGGAGATCGTCGAGCGCTCCTCCTGGAGCTGCGAGCACGGCGTGGAGCGCTGGCGGTCGGACTGCGGCTGCCGGATCGGCGCGCATCCCGGCTGGGATCAGCGCTGGCGCGGGCCGCTCCGGCAGGGTCTGGACGGCCTGCGCGACGACCTGGCCCCCCGGTTCGAGGAGGCCGCGGGCCGCCACCTGCGTTCCCCCTGGGAGGCCCGGGACGATTACGTGGAACTGCTGCTGGACCGGGGGGATGCCGCCGCGGAGGCGTTCTGGTCACGGCACGCCGTCGCGCCGCTGGACGACGCCTCGCGGGTGCAGGTGCGCAAGCTGCTCGAGATGCAGCGCAACGCGATGCTGATGTACACGAGCTGCGGCTGGTTCTTCGACGAGATCTCCGGGATCGAGACGGTCCAGATCCTCCGCTACGCCGGTCGCTCGATCCAGCTGGCCCGGGAGGCGCTGGGGCACGACCCGGAGCCGGATCTCCTGCGACACCTGACCGCGGCGCCCAGCAACCTCCCGGAGCACGGTGACGGGGCGCGGATCTACGTGGAGCAGGTCCGTCCGGCGATGATCGACCTGGCGCAGGTGGCGGCGCACTTCGTGGTCAGCTCGCTGTTCGAGAGCTACGAGGAGGAGACGCGGATCTACTGCTACGACGCCGCGATCCGGGAGCTGCGGCGGTTCCAGGCGGGGCGTGGCCGCCTGCTGGTGGGGCGCGGCCGCTTCGCGTCGCGCATCACCGGCGAGGGTCAGGAGCTCTCCTTCGGCGTGTTCCATCTCGGCGATCACAACGTCCAGGCGGGGGTGCGGGAGTTCCGGGGGGAGGAGGAGTACCTGGCGCTGATCGCCGACGCGCGGCGGGCGATGGATGCGTCCGACTTCGCCCAGATCGTCCGGCTGCTCGACCGCCACTTCGAGGGGGTGACGTACTCGCTGAAGTCGCTGTTCCGGGACGAGCAGCGGCGGGCGATCAACTCGCTGCTCGAGGCGACCCTTGAGGAGGCCGAGGCGGGACTGCGGCAGATCCACGACCGTCACGCGGCGCTGATGCGCTTCCTCGCCGGCCTCGGCGTCCCGCTCCCGGGGGTGCTGCGCGCCGCCGGCGAGTTCGTCCTCAACGCCTCGCTCCGCCGCGAGCTGGAGGCGGATCGACCGGACCCCGGGGCGATCCGGACCGCGCTGCAGGCGGCCTCCGGCGAGCATGTGACCCTGGACGCCGGGGGGCTGGGCTTCGCGCTCCAGGAGGCGCTGGAGCGCACGATGGAGTCCCTCGCCGCGGAGCCCGGCGACCTGGAGGCGCTGGACCGTGCCACCGACCTGGCGGCGCTGGCGCACGAGGTGCCCTTCGACGTCAACCGGTGGCGGGCCCAGAACCTGTTCTACGAGCTCCTTCAGACCGCCCACCCCGAGATGCGGGCGCGGGGGGCGTCCCGCTGGCTGCAGGCCTTCGCCGCGCTGGGGGATCAGCTCCGGTTCCGGGTGCCGGGGACCTCTAGCCCCTCCTGAGGTTGAAGCAGACCACCTTCGGCTCGGTCATCTCCTGGAGGGCGAAGCGGATCCCCTCCCGGCCGAGGCCGGAACCCTTCACGCCGCCGAAGGGCATGGCGTCCAGGCGGTAGTCGGTGGAATCGTTGACGATCACCCCGCCCACGTCCAGGCCACGGATCGCCTGGTGGGCGCGGTCGATGTCCTGGGTGAAGATCGCCGCGTGCAGGCCGAAGTCCACGGCGTTCGAGCGCGCGATGGCGGTCTCCAGGTCCGGGACCGGGTAGAGGCCCACCACGGGTCCGAACACCTCCTGGCAGTCCAGCGCGGCCCCCTCCGGGATGCCGGCCATGACCGTCGGCTCCACGACCGCGCCGGTCCGGCCGCCGCCGGCCAGCACCCGGGCGCCGCCCTCCACGGCCTCGCGGATCCAGCTCTCCACCCGCCGCGCCTCGGGCTCGCTGATCATCGGGCCCATGTCCGTGGACTCGTCGAGCTTGGGGCCCGTGCGCACCCGCCGGGCGCGCCCGGCGAAGCGCTCCTCGAACTCGCCGTAGACCGCCTCCTCGATGTAGACGCGCTGCACCCCGATGCAGTTCTGTCCCGCGGCCCAGAACGCCCCGGAGACCGTCAGCTCCACGGCCCGCTCCAGGTCGGCGTCGGCCAGGACGATCACCGGCGAGTTCGAGCCCAGCTCCATGCCGATCTTCTTGATGCCGGCCATCCGCGCGACGCGGCGCCCCGCCTCCAGCCCGCCGGTGAAGGAGATCATCCGCACCCTCGGGTCGGACACCAGGGACTCACCGATCTCCTCGCCGCGCCCGGTGATGACCGAGACCGCGGCCGGGGGGAAACCGCCCGCCAGGAGCGCCTCTCCCAGCCGGAGGGCCGACAGGGGCGTGACCGTGGCGGGCTTCACGACGACGGCGTTTCCGGACACCAGCGCCGGGCCGACCTTGTGGGCGACCAGGTTCAGGGGATCGTTGAAGGGCGTGATGGCGGCGATGACGCCGATGGGGAAGCGGTAGTAGTAGCCCCAGCGGTCCTCGGAGCCGGGCATGGTGTCGAAGGGGATCGTCTCCCCGAGCAGCCGACGCCCCTCCTCCGCCGACAGGACCAGGGTGTTGACCGCGCGGCCCACCTCCTTGCGGGCCTCGTTGATGGTCTTGCTGCCCTCCATGGCGATGGTGCGGGCGAACTCCTCGGCACGCTCCTCCACGTGGCGGGCGGTGGCGAGCATGGCGGCGACCCGCCGGTGGGCCGGCAGGTCCCGGTTCTCGCGGTACCCCTCCACCGCGGCGGCGATGGCGGCGCGGACGTCCTCGCCGGAGGCCGCCGGGACGTGCTCGAAGGTCGAGCCGTCGTACGGGTCCTCGACGGGGATCCGCGTCTCGCGGTCCGTCCATTCCCCTCCCAGGATCATCTTCATCGCCGCACCTCCCGTGCCGCGAGGCGGCGGTGGATGGCGAGCATGTCCGCCAGGAGGGAGAACCCGGTCTCCCGGCGGCCGGCGCCGGGGCCGACCACCGTCAGCGACCCGAGCAGCTCGGTGCGGAAGTGGATCGCGTTGGCCACCCCCGCGATGCCGGCCAGCGGGTCGTCCAGCTCCACCGCCACCGGCGCCACCGAGGCCTCGACCCCGTCTTCGGTGCGTCGCACCGTCCCGAGCAGCTTGTAGCGCCTGCCGCCCGCCCGGGCGTCGGCGATCCGCTCCGGGGTAATGCCGGTGATCCCCTGGCAGGGGACGTCCGACGCGCGCAGGCTGCGCCCCATCAGCGCCGCGGCGAGGATCATCACCTTGGCCTGGGCGTCATGTCCCTCCACGTCCGCGTCGGGCTTGGCCTCCGCGTACCCCAGGCGCTGCGCCTCGGCCAAAGCGTCGCCGTACGCATCGCCGCCCTCCATCCGGGTGAGGATGTAGTTCGTCGTCCCGTTGAGGATGCCCCGGATCTCCTGGATGCGGTCGCCGGCGAGATCCCGCATCGCCAGGCTCAGGACGGGGGTTCCGCTCATGACGGTCCCCTCGAACCGGAGGTCGGCGCCGTGGCGGGCGGCGAGGTCCTGCAGGGAGGCGAGCTCGAGGGCGATGGGGCCCTTGTTCGTGGTCACCACGGAGCGCCCGTGCTCCAGGGCGGTCCGGAAGTGGCCCAGGGCGGGCTCGCCGGTCTCCAGGTTCGTGAAGGTGGCCTCGGCGACGATCGCCGCATCGACCTCCCGGATGAGGCCGGGCGCATCCCGGCGCCGGTCGGCGCCGGGCAGCCCGTCGAACGATCCGTGCTCCGCCGCGGCCAGGACGGCCGCCAGGTCCAGCCCGGCGGGATCCTCGGCGGAGCCCATCTTCATGTCGGAGACCCCCACGAGGGGGAACTCCGCGTCGTGGAGCCGGCGGAGATCGTCCCCGCGGTCCCGGAGGATCTCCAGGAGTCCGCGGCCGACGGTCCCGCAGCCGATCAGCGTCCATGGGTGCTTCATGGTCGGTCCTCTCGCGGGCCGGCGATCGGAACCGCTCGCGGCGATCGGCCCGCTGGCAACGCCATCCGGAGCGTCCGGAAGGTCGGCGACTTGCGTGATTGCGCAGCAGGCGTAGGGTAGCCACCCCCTCCGGGCGCCGTCAAGGGAGGCCGCGCAGGTGCGGCCGCGCGGGAAGGCGGCCTTGCAGGTCCCCGGGCGGCCACAGATCCGGATGCGGACACCGCGTCGTAGGAGGAGATGAAACCCGATCGCGGCGACGGACGCCCGCGGGGTGAAGGAAGGAGGAGCTCATGAAGAGCAACGCCGCAGCGCAGCCCGCCGCCCCGGTCCCGCCGCCGACGATCTGCTGCGTCGGGGACTCCTTCGCCCTGGAGCACCTCATGGACCGGATGCCCGACCCGGTGATCGTCCTGGAGCCGTCCCCCTCGCGGGCCATGCGGCTCTGTCTGGAGCAGGCCGGATCGCGCCTGGTGATCGACCTGGCGAGCCTGGGGCCGGATGGCCTCTCGGCGCTGGTGCAATTGCGCCTGCTGCGCCCGGAACAGGAGATCGTCCTGGTGGGGGGAGCGGAGGACGCGCGTCACCTGGACGATTCGCTCCTGGGAGGCTTGCCGGTGATCGCGGTGAAGCGGTTTCCGGCCGACGCGCCACGCCGCCCGTCGTAGCGCGGCGGTCGGGGCAGCATGGGGGGGGAGGACCGTGGGTTGGCTTTCTCGCTGGGTCGCCGCCGGAGCGAGGGCCGACGCGGGTCTCCCCCTCCGTCTTTCCCCGCTCTAGCAGCCTGCTGAAACACTCCGCGCCCCCGCATTGCGGCGGCATGGTCCCGTCTTCTTCGTTCCCGTTCCTCCGAGATGCACCGACCCCGAACAGGGGCATTGGGCATCGCCTTCGTCGCGGCGCCTCGAATCCGGGCCCATGGCGCTAGCGGCGGACGGCACCAGACTTTTCGGCCGGACCTCTAGCGGCGGTCCGGGGGCGCCGTGCGGAGCACCGGGCGCCGCAGCTTCGGCCGCTGGTCCTGCAGGATGACCGGACCCCTGGGCGACGGCACCTCCCCGTCCTGCTCGAGGGTGAGCTGCACGGTCGCCTCCCCGTCGAAGGGCGGCACGGGGCCCACCGCGAACCCGTGCCCGTCCGCCTCCGGCTCCAGCGAACCGAGGGGCAGCGTGCCCTTGTCGGTGACAAGCCAGGCCTTGTACGTGGTGACGTCCGGGACCGGAGGGAGGTGATCCACGTAGAGCTTCCACTGATCGTCGGAGGCGTCCGCCGGGTCGTTCGTGTCCAGGTAGAGATACCCCTCCGCGGAGGAGGCGACCTCGGTGGGCGCGAGCTCGTAGACACGCACGGCAGAGGGTTTCGCGTCGACGATCGCCTGCAGTCCCGCCTTCTCGGTCTCCAGGCGCAGCGCCCGGCCGTGCTCCTCCCAGGCCATCCACCCGGCGACGGCGACGAGGGACGCCGCCAGGGGGAGCGCCCAGCGCCAGGTGGAGGCCGTACGGGGGACGCGGGCCGCGGGCTTTCCCGGCGCCGCCACGCGCTCGAGGATGCGGTCCAGGGCCCCCTCCGGGGGCGTCACCGGGGGAGACGCCGCCCCCAGGCCGTCCACCGCCGCCCGGAAGCTCGCCAGCGAGTCCCGGCACTCGGCGCAGCCCTCCTGCAGGTGTTCCTCGAGGAGAACGGCGTCGCCGGGATCCAGGCTCCCCAGCGCGTGTCCCGCGCACAGCTCCTGCAGGGCTTCGTGGTCGAGGTGCGTGCTCATGCGGCACCCCCCAGCTGCTGCCGCAGCTTCGCGAGCCCCAGCCGCATCCGCGTCTTGATCGTCCCGAGAGGCAGGCCGAGCCGTTCGGCGATCTGGGACTGGGAGAAACCGAGGAAGTACGCGAGCTCGATCGCCCAGCGCTGGTCCTTCGGAAGGTCGGCCAGGGCCCGCCGCAGGGTCGCGCCCTCGTCGCGGCGGATCGTCTCCTCCTCGGGGTCGGCGGTGGGTGCGGTGGGGACGGTGGCGGTCTCCTCGGCGAAGCGCCGGTTCTTCTCGCTCTGCCGCGCCCGCCGGCGCACCCGGTCGATCGCCCGGCTGCGGGCGATGGCGAGGATCCAGGCCGCCGGCTTGCCGCGCCCCGGCTGGTAGGCGGCGGCCTGCGTCCAGGCCTGGTGGAAGGTATCCACGAGGACCTCCTCGGCATCCGCCTCGTTGCGGGTGATCCGCAGCGACAGGGCGTACACCAGGGAGCCGAGCCGCTCGTACATCTCCCGCAGCGCCGAGGTGCTGCCGCCCGCCATCTCCTCGACGAGCTGCTCGTCGCTGCGCTCGGGAGGCTCCGACGGGGCGGCGGAGCCGGCGGGCCGGATCATCTCGATTCCCGGCGCATCGCGCGAGGCCGACCGGGCTGCGGCGGGTCCGGCTCGATCCGCGGCTTCTGCATCGCCTTCACCTCCGGGCCATCGAAGCGCTTTGTTACGAAAGGTTTCCAGGCAGGACGC
>JASFRI010000063.1:0-14426 GCA_050115015.1 Acidobacteriota bacterium | reverse complement strand
TCCGCGGTGGACGGGTCCCCCCTGTGGAGCGTGCCGCTGCCGAGCAACGCGCACGTGGTGACGCCGCTGGTCGCCGGGAACCTCGTCGTCGCCGCGGAGTACCGGGGCCCGACCTTCGCCCTGCGGATCCGCCGGGACGGCGACGCCTGGAGCGCCGCCGAGGTCTGGCGCAACGAGGAGGAGACGCTCTGGCTCAGCTCGCCGGTGCTCGACGGCTCGACCCTCTACGGCTTCTTTTTCTCCGACAAGGGGCATTTCGCCGCGCTCGACCTGGAGACCGGCCGGGCGCTCTGGAAGAGCCCGGGCCGTCAGGGGGAGTCGGCGGCGCTGGTCGCGGCGGGGGACGTGCTGGCGGCCCTCCGGGACGACGGCACCCTCGTGATCTTCGAGAAGAGCCGGAAGGCGTTCCACCTGCTCCGGACCTACCCCGTGGCGGACTCCCCCACCTGGACCCACCCGGTGCTCGTCGGCGACCGGGTGCTCGTGCGGGACGAGAGCGGCCTGACGCTGTGGCGGCGGATCCCTGCCGCCGGGACGGACCGACTCGGCGTCGTTGACATATAACCATACGGTGTATATGGTTATCCATATGAAGACGACCCTCAACATCGACGAGACCATCATGGCCCGGCTCAAGCGCGAGGCGGCGAGGCAGCGGCGCACCATGTCCGCGCTGGTGGAGGAGGCCCTGCGGATGCTGCTCCGCTCCCGGAAGGGGGCGCGCGACCTGCCGCCGCTTCCTTCCTTCCAGAGCGGCGGCGCGCTCGTCGACGTCGCGGACCGTGACGCCCTCTACCAGGCCATGGAAGGCCGGTAGTGTTCCGTCCCGGAAGTCAGGGTAATGCCCCGGCGGGGGATCGTCGTCCCTGGCGAGGCGCTTCGATGACGAATACCGGGAGTCTTCGGAGGAGAAGGGACGAAGCCACCGGGACGGGACATTAGTGTTCGTGGTCGACACGAACGTCCTGGTCTACGCCGCCGATGCCGACTCACCGTTCCACGGGGCCTCGCGGGAGCTGATCGAGTCATCCCGCTCCCGGGCGGCGGCCTGGTACTCGACCTGGGCGATCCTGTACGAGTTCCTCCGCGTGACGACCCACCCCCGCGTGATGCGCCGGCCGTGGAGCGCTTCCGATGCCTGGAGCTTCCTCGAGGCCATCCTGGCCGCGCCCGGCTTCGACCTCCTCGTGCCCACGGATCGCCATCCGGCCGTGGCAGCCCAGGTCATCGCCGAGGTCCCCCATCTGGCCGGGAACATCCTCCACGACACCCACACCGCCGTCCTCATGCGGGAGCACGGCATCCGCACGATCTACACGCGGGATACGGACTTCCACCGCTTCCCGTTCCTGGAGGCCGTCGATCCGGTGGGCGGAGGCTCGTGATCGCGTCCCAGCCCGGATAATTCAGCCAGCCTTGGGCGGGCGGGCGTCTGCGGGCCTGCATTGGACCTCCTCAACGAATCCACCAACCCGCCCTGGGAGGTCCGCCTTGTCCCGCAGGCCCTCCATCCCTCCCGACAGACCGTCAAGACGCAGCGTCTCGGGAACTCATCGTAACGGCACACTTAGCCGCGACTTCCAACCGGCAAGGGGTGAATCATCCGGGCCAAGCCGATCCTCCCGCATCGCAACGAGCCCCACAGCCTGGCCACCCCCAGAGCGTCTCTTGACCGCGACCCCGCGCAGCGGTATTGTTGTTTCGTAATACGGGAGCTATTTCCATATTATGAAACAAACGGCGGGAGCACAGGCGGTCCACCGGGCCGCGGGGCTGCTGAAGGCGTTCACCCGGGAGCGGCCCAGCCTGGGCCTGGCGGAGCTGTCCGCCGCGGTCGGCCTGCACCGCTCCACGGCACACCGCCTGCTGGCCGCCCTGGAGGCGGAGGGGCTCGTCGACCGGTCGCCGGACGGCGGCTACCGGCTCGGCCCCGAGATGCTGGCGCTGGGAAGCCGCGCGCTCGGTGCGGCGGACCTGCGGGAGGCGTGCCGGGCGGAGCTGATCGAGCTGGCCGCGGAGACCCACGAGACCGCGACGGTGGAGATCTTGGTCGGCGGCGAGGTCCTGATCCTCGACGAGGTCACCGGGGATCACCGGATCGGATCCATGCCCTCGATCGGCACGCGCTGGCCGGCCCACGCCACCTCCACGGGAAAGGTGCTCCTCGCCCACCTCGATCCGGCCCGCCTGGAGACGCTGCTCCGGGAGCCGCTCGCGGCGCCCACGCCACGCACCGTGACGTCCAGCGTGTCCCTGCGGCGCGAGCTGGACGCGTCACGGGAGCGGGGCTGGGCGGTGAGCGACGGGGAGCTGGAGGCGGGCTACGTCGCCATCGGGGCGCCGGTGCGGGGGGCGGACGGCGAGGTCGTCGCGGCCCTGAGCCTCGGTGGCCCGGAACGGCGCCTGGCCGCCTCGCGGCACCCCGGGCTCGCGCGGCGGGTGTGCGCCGCCGCCCGCGGCGTCTCGGAGCGCCTCGGCTTCCGGTCTTCGAGCGCGGGACCCGGTCCCGTGCATGGGAGTCCTTCATGACCACGCGCGTCATCGTGCTCGGAGCCGGCAGGATCGGCTCCACCATCGCTCTCGACCTCGCTTCCCGCGCCGGATGGGACGTCTGTCTCGCCGACGCCCGCCCGGAAGCCCTCCGGCGGCTGAGCACCGTCGCCCCCGTTCGGACCCTCGTGGCCGATCTGGCGGACCCCGGCGCGGTGGCCCGGGCGGTCGCCGGCCACGACCTGGCGATCGGCGCGCTCCCCTCTCATTTCGGCTTCGGGACCCTCGAGACCCTGATCGACGCGGGGATCGACACCGTCGACATCAGCTTCATGGCCGAGGACGCGCTGCGGCTGGACCGGCGCGCCCGGGAACGCGGCGTCACTGTCGTGGTCGATTGCGGCGTCGCCCCGGGGATCAGCAACCTGCTGGCCGGCTGGGCCGCGGCGGCCCTCGATCCGGCGGAACGCCTGGAGATCCAGGTCGGCGGCCTGCCCGTGGAGCGTCGCTGGCCCTACGACTACAAGGCCGGCTTCGCCCCGGGAGACGTGCTGGAGGAGTACGTGCGTCCCGCCCGTGTGGTGGAGTCCGGCCGCATGGTGGTCCGGGAGGCGCTGTCGGACCGGGAGCTGATCCACGTGCCCGGGGTCGGAACCGTGGAGGCGTTCCTGACCGACGGCCTGCGGACCCTGGCGGAGACGCTGTCGATCCCGTTCATGAAGGAGCGGACACTGCGCTACCCCGGTCACGCCGAGCTCGTGCGCGCCCTCCGGGAGACCGGCTTCTTCTCGAAGCAGGCCCTGGAGGCCGGCGGCAGCCGGGTGCGACCCCTGGACCTCACCGCGGCGTTGCTGTTCCCGAAGTGGGAGTTCCAGGAGGGCGAGCCCGATCTCACCGTCCTGCGGGTCGACGTGGAGGGGAAGCAGGACGGACGGTCCGTGCGCTTCCGCTGGGAGATGGTCGACCGCTTCGACCCCGCCACCGGCCTGCGCAGCATGTCCCGGACCACCGCCTTCCCCGCGGCGGTGATGGCGGGCATGCTGGCGGACGGATCGTTCCGCCGGCCCGGGGTGTGTGCGCCGGAGGTCCCCGGCGCGGTCCCGGGCCTGATGCAGCGGATGATGCGGGAGCTGGAAGCCCGCGGCGTCCGGCTCCGGAGCAGCATCGAGAGCCTCGAGGCGCCCCCGGTGGCCGCCGCGCTCTGACCGGTAGCTGGTCGCACCGGCGTCGCCGCTTCGCCTACGGCCGGGCGTCGGCGGGTCCGCGCAGCGCCGTTGTCCCGGACCGGTACAGCCTATTCCGACCGGCGCTCGCCTGTCGGGCGGGTCCCGACGGGTTCGCCGGCCTCCTCGATGTCGAGGTTCGTCAACTCGTCGGTCACGTCGAATTCGAAGGGCGGGTACTCGAACAGCGGCATGCGTGGTTCGGTCTGGCCCACCGAGTAGCCGTAGATCCCGGCGTACTCCTCGATGTTCTCTCCGATGTTCTCCAACTGCCTGAGGTACTCGCCGATCGACTTCGATTCGAGGATGACCACCTTGCCCATCTTCTCGATGATCGGGCTGTGGGCGCGTGTCCGGTCGTGGTCGAATTCGAGCACGCGGCGTCCGTAGCGCGTGATTCCGATCACGCGGTAGGTCAGCGACTTACCCACGCCCGGCAGGTTCAGCACACTGCGGTCGGTGGCCAGGAACGGTAGGTCCGCCCACCGGCGCAGCATGGTGATGTTCTCCACCACGACCTTGGCCTCGTCGCCCAGCTTGCGCAGCGTCTCGAGGTGCTCCTCCGGCACGCGGCCGAAGATCTTCTCCTCCTCTTCCTCCTGCACCAGCCGGGCGATCGGAGCGTAGCTGTTGAAGTTCTCCGAGTAACCCTTGACGGCGAACGAATAGTACGGAACGACCCCCACCTCGTTCAGCACCTGTCGCAGCATGGCACTGTGGCCGCGCCGCGAGGCCGAAGCCGTGAACACCAGCTGGTTCGTGATCAGCCAGCCGGCCGCGCGCAGCCGCTGCAGCGCGGTTCGGCATTCGGGGGTCAGTTCCATCGGGGATTCGAAGTGGGTCTGGAGGATGAACTGGCGGATGCCGACCTGCATCGCGCGCTTGCGGAAGTCCGCGAGCAGCCGGCCCAGTTCCGGCGTGATGCGTTGCGGCAGGTAGGCGGGCAGTCGCGTTCCCAGCCGTACCCGCGTGATCTCGGCGTACTTTTCGCCATCGCGGCGCCGTTCGTTGTCGTTGCGCTTCTCCTCGGCCATGCGGTAGATCGCGTCGAGCACCTGCTCCAGCGAGCTGTCCGAGCTCATCAGCGCGTCGCCGCCGGTGATCAGGATGTCCCGCAGCTGCGAATCGTCCCTGAAGTAGTCCATCAGCCGCTCGAGCTTCTCGGGCCACGTCTCGTGCGGACGCAGCTTGTCCAGATCGAAGTTGAGGTGGCCGCGCTGGAAATCGTACATCCGCTGGCAAGAGGCGCACAGCCCGCCGCAGGCCCGCCCCTGGGTGTCGGGGATCAGGATCGCCACATCGGGGTAACGACGATGGATGCAGTCAGCGGTGGGCAGGATCCAGCCGGCAGCGTTGGGCTTGCCCGGTTTCACCAGGTCTTCCTTCTCCCAGGCGTGGATCCGACCGAACTCCTCGACCAGCGGCTCGCTGTACACCACGTAGTCGCGAATGGCAAGGTCCGCGCCAATGGCGAAGTAGGGCACGCGGACGTGCAGGAGCGACAGGTAGTAGGGATTGACGAAGAAGGGGATGCCCGCCTCCCGCGCGCGGTAGAGGACCTTCATGGTGTCCGGGTCGAGCGACTCGCCCAGCATCTTGTTCAGCAATCCCGGCGAACGGACGGCGAAGCTCAGGTGGAAGGATGGTTCCTGCCACCACTCGAGCAGCTTCTCGCGCTTCTGCTCCCGCGACAGGTCGGACGCGAAGCGGTAACGGCTGCTGCCCATTTCTCCGCGGTCCATGCCGTCGATGATCAGCTCGAGGATGCGTTCGCGGTTTTCCTCGCGCAGCCGCACGATCCGCGGGTCGAGCCCCGAGGGGTAGCGCGACATCCACTGCTCGACCTGCTCGCGCGTGGGCGGGGACTTCTTCTCCCGTCCGGAGAACTGGCGGAACAGGTGGAGCATGTCCTCGAAGAAGTCGCGCTTGGCGCCCCCCGTGCCCTTGCTCACCGCAAGCCAGATCAGCTTGATCGGGCTGCTGACGGCCAGTTCTCCGCGCAGGTTCAGGTCGACGAATTCGCGGTCGGCGTGCTCGATGTAGTCCAGCAAACGGATGGCGGCATAGTCGCGCCACTCCAACGCCTCGAAATCCTCGCGGGTCGGATGCTCGGACTCGTAGTAGGCCAGGGCGTGGGGGCGCGAGCGCAGCACGTCCATCACCCACTCACGCACGCCGACCAGCGCCTCGGTCTCGTTGCGCGCGCCGTGCATGATCTCGGCCAGCCGGGGGTTCTCGTCGAGCAACTGGTTGAGGAGCCGTCGCGACTTGACGTTGATGGCGATGCGGTCGAGTTCGGCGAGGGTCGTCATGACGCGTCCTCCAGTCTCCTTAGGACGTGGACCCATGCTTCTAGTGTAGCGCAGCAGCGAGGCAACTACCGGGTCGGGTGGCCGTCGCGGCACTCCAGGATGCGCTGGTGATGGCAGCAGCGCGCCGACGCTGTCACAGACTCCGTCCGTCGTTTGGGCTGCAGCGCACGCCGGCACCATCAAGGCACCTCGGAGGCCTCGATAGAGCCCGGAATCCCGCGCCCCCGTGGATGGAGACGCCACACCGAATCCGTGATCGTCCGGATCCTGGCTTTCAGCCACCACGAAGGAGGCGCGCCGCGTGAGCCATCGCGGCTCCATGTGGCGTCCCAGGACGGTGATCTCGAAGTGGTCGAGCGCCTGTTGCGCAGCGAGATCGATGTGAATCACGCGGGCAGGCGCCACCAGAAACACGGCACCCGGGCAACGCCCGCCGTGATCGCCGCCGGTGCGATCGACCGATCCAGCCGACATGATGGAATCTGCCGGATGCGACGGAAACGCGACCGTTCGGCTAGAATGAAAGCTGGAACATGACTCGATAGGGACGAGTGGAGGGGATCAGGCTCTCATGCCCAACCTCATCTATATGCTGGTGAACTTCGTTTACCTGGCGGGAATGGCCGTGTGGGTCGGAGCAGCGCTGGCCGGTCTTGTGATCTTCCGAGGGGATTTGCGCCATGCGCCGCAGGCAGGGCGCTCCCTCGTCGCACTGATTCACCTGCAGACGCTTGCCCTCATTGCGGCCGGCGTGGCGGCGACGGTGAAGGGAGTGCTCTGGGAGGGCGTTTCCTGGCCTTTTCTCGTGCGCTACTTTTGCCTGGCGGCCATGGGACTGTCCGCGCTGTACGCCGTCTGGAGCCTGGCCCCCGGCTTGAGGGAAACCTCCGGGGCGAGGGCGATCACCCCAGCCGTTCCATTCCTGGTCACGGGGCTCTCCTTGGGGCTGGTTGCCCTCCTGTTCTCCTGAGACGGGACCCTGGACCTGTTCACCGCGTGATGCCTGCAGGTCCCCGTCACCCCGCTACTCTCGGCGGGACCGGCCCGGCGTCGCCCGTCGGCGAGGGCCAGGAGCCCCGGGTCGACGGCGAACGCTGACAGCACCGGACCGTCTTCACCGAAGCGACCTGTTGTCGACGACTTGCATTCGATCCGGCCGGAGAGCGACACCTCTGCGCGGTGGTGCAGGGCGGGTTCACCGAGACGGCGCGCAGGGCGACCACCGAGGTGGCGGCCGGCTGCGTCAGGCTGTGCCGCCCATGGAGCACCGGCCGCTCGGGGCATCCTTCAGGTCGAACCGGCGGGATCGGTGGAGGAGCAGGACTCCAGGGACCTGAGCCGGGAAGTCGACGGTCTCCGGCACCGGCCTACTCGAACACGATGAGCGGCTTGATGACGCCGTCCTCCTTCTCCCGCATGATGCGAAAACCCTCGTCAATCCGGTCGAACTTGAACGTATGGGTGGTGAGCGGGGTGGGATCGACCCGTCCCGAGTCAAGGAGCCGGAGCAACCGCTGCATTCGCTCCTTGCCGCCGGGACAGAGGGCGGTCCGGATCGTCTTGTCGCTCATGCCCACACCCCATTCCTGCCGCGGGATCCCCACGTACTCGCCGTCGCCGTGATACCCGATGTTGGAGATGGTTCCCCCGGGACGGGTCACCTTCACACACATCGCGAAGGTCGCCTGCGCGCCCAGCGCCTCGATGGCGGAGTCCACCCCTCTCCCGTCGGTGAGCTCCAGGATCCTCTTCACTGCGTCGCCCTCCTGGAAATCGACGACCTCGTCCGCGCCGAACTCCCGGGCGAGCTCCTTCCGGCGGGGTACGGTCTCCACCGCGATCACCGTCCCCGCGCCGCGGATCCGGGCACCCACCGTCGCCATGAGTCCGACCGGGCCCTGGGCGAATACGGCCACCGTGCCCCCGATGGGAATGTCGGCGTTCTCCGCCCCCGCGAACCCTGTGGACATCATGTCGCAGGCGTACACCGCGGCCTCGTCAGGGACCGAGTCGGGAAGGCGAGCCAGGTTGGCCTCCGCGTCGTTGACATGGAAGTACGCGGCGAAGACGCCGTCCTTGACGTTGGCGAACTTCCACCCGCCCAGCGTATCGCCGCACTGCGAGGGGTATCCGCGAAGACAGTTCTCGCAGTGGAAGCAGGGGGTGATGGCGTTGACGGCGACCCGTTCCCCGACGGCGAACCCCTCCACTGCTTCCCCCAAACGATGGATGGTTCCCACCGCCTCGTGACCGAGGGTGAGGTCCGTCCGCTCCCCGATCGCACCGTTGACGGTGTGGGTGTCGGAGGTGCAGATGAGGGCCCGCGTCGTCTTGATCACGGCCCCGGTGGGTCCGGGATCCGCCGGCACCGGCTTGTCCATGAAGCCGACCTTGCCGATCTCCTTCATGACGAATGCCTTCATGGTTCCGGCATCTCCTTCCAGCTCGCTCTTCCGCTCTTCGGTGACGGTCGGGTTGCTCATGGTTACCTCCTTGGTATCCTGGTATACGCATGTGCCTACACGTTCGCGAGTTCGCCGCGACGGTCGAGCCAGGGGAGGACCGGCCGGGCACAGGAGCCGGAACACCCGAAGGAGGTGCGGGGCGCCCGCGGGTGACGGGCTGCAAACCGAGCCCGAGAGCGATCACCACGGCGACGGCCGGGTTGGTCCGGAACATGTCGGTTACCCTTTCGCGAACATCGCTTACCTTCTCCTTCCGGGACGCCGTGGAGCAGCGGACATTCCCGGAACGGAACTTGGGGGGCATTCCGAGATCACGCCCCCGGGAAATCCCGGGTGAACCGGCTGGGCGCATCTTCGCCTCGCGTCGACATGCGCGCCGTTCGCCGAGAGCACCCCGATAGTCGGTCGAATCGCTGGAATGGAGGCTGTATGGCGTCCCTCGGGAGCCCCGGCGGAGAAGCACGGCCCGGGCACCCGGCGCCTGAACCGCAGGGGATTGTCGCCGAGGCAGGGCTTTCCCCCATGACCTGGGATCCGCCATTCCGGAACACAACGGTCTCTCGCAGCCGTCATCTACCTTTCCTGGATAGGGGTTCTCCTTCCGACATCTTGACTTCGCCGCCACGGCCGACGGCGTAGACCCAGCGGAGCGCGTTCGCGGAGAGGGAGTCCCCGACGACCGCGGGCTGCTCCATCCGGATCGGGAACACCAGGAAGGACACGAACGCCAGGCCGCAGGGCGGACGCCCGCAGGATCCGCAGGGTGGTGTCCCAGCGGTCGATGAGCCACAGCGGGGTCAGGCAGAGGATGTAACAGGACAGATAGGGCCAGACCCAGGCCGTCCGGAACGGGACCCACGCATCCAGCGGGGCCGCGAGGGAGAGCAAACGGGGTGCCGCCGGCGTGCAGGTGGTCGTTCCAGGCGGCCCGCGCTGCGAAGCCGCCTTCAGCGACGAAGGCCAGCAGGCCGCCGAGGAGGAGGGTGCGCCGCGCATGCCCGCCCATCCCAAGGACCACGGCGCTTCTCCCGGGCCGACGCACCGGCCCCGGGCCGCGCAGGCGGCCCGCCGGGCAGGATAGTGCTCCGCCCGGCCCGGCGAGACGGGGATCCGCGTGGCCACGAAGCCGACACCCGGGGATGCCGGGGGAGGCTCAGGGAGCGCGACGGTACCGGATCTCCTCCAGCCAGGATTCCTCGCCGTCCTGGTACCAGGTCCACCGGGAGGAGAACCGGTCGGGACCTTCCAGCCGGTAGACGACCTTGTCCATGTGACCCCGGTCCCGGGAGGAGAGGTTCGTGGCGTCCACGAACGTGAAGGTGATGGTCTTCCCATCGTCGGCGATCCCGGTGGCGGCCAGGCGGGGCTGGTTGCCCGCGATGCAGTAGTGCCGGAGCTGCAGCTCGTCGCCGTCCATGTAGAAGGTCGTCAGCATCGCCTCACCCGGATGCGCATTGAAGGAATCGACTCGCAGGACGGAGCCGCCAGCGATGACCCGGAGGCGGACCTCCTCCTCCCACCCGCGGGTGCTCTTCCCGATCCAGGTCCCCGCGAGCTTCTTCATCGTCTCGAACACCTCCGCCGCGGCGGGCGGCGTGGCGGACTCCCCCTCCGCGCCGCGGGAGGAAGATGCCGGGAGGAACAGCGTCGCGAGGAGCGACACGGCGGCGACCGAGCGGCGGTGGGTGCGGACCTTCCAGACGACCTGACTCATGACGTTCCCTCCGGCCGGTCGATGCGGCGGACCTCCAGGACCCCTCCGTACTTGAGGTGCGGACAGGTGGACGCGATGCGCTCCGCCTCGGCATCGTCCGCGGCGCGGATCAGGAAGTAGCCCTCCACGGCGCCGGTGGCGGACATCGCGGTCGGCAGGGGGGCAACCCCGTCGCCGCTCAGCACGAAGCCCCCGTCGTCGACGAGCTTCTCCCCGCCCACCATGCGGCCGCGTGCGGCCACGTCCCGGTACCACCGCGAGTACTCGCCGAACCGGCGCATCGCCTCCTCGTCGCCCACCGGCGTGATCTCCCCCGGACCCGGGCGCACCAGCAGGATGTAGTCGGGGGACGGGGCCCCGGCCGCGCCGGGGATCAGCCGCCCCCCCGCGAACCCGAGGGCCAGCGCCAGGACGAGGCTTACCGCCACGGCGACGGGCCGCAGCCGGTCGCGTGGCCTTGCGGGGACGATGGCCCGCACGAGCCCCTGGTCCCGCAAGGTCCGGAGGACGCGCTCCTCCAGCGCCGCGGGTGGCTCCATCTCCGGGCTCAGGCTGTCCATGCCCGCGGGCCGCGGCTCCTCGCGGTCGTCATCCAGGTCGTCAAAGCGGTGCGGCATCGTGATCCTCCTCGGCGCGCTGCAAAGCTTCCCGGACCGCCCGGCGCGCCCGGAACAGGTAGCTCTTGGACGTTCCCGGGTGGATGTCGAGAAGCGCCCCGATCTCCTCGTGGGTGAAACCCTGGATGTCCCGGAGCACGAGGACCTGACGGCTCCTCCCGGGGAGGTTGGCGATGGCCCGCTCCAGGTCCAGGCCGTCCCCGGGCCGGGCGATGGACACGTCCGGAGGGATCGCCTCCGGGCGCAGCTCCTCCTCGGGGCGCCGGGAGGCCGCCCGGCGCCGCTCCCGCAGACAGCGCACGGCGATGCCGCAGAGCCAGGTGCGCAGGCTCGAGTCCCAGCGGAACGAGGGGAGCCTGCGGCAAGCCCGGATCCAGGTCTCCTGGACCGCCTCTTCCGCGTCCTCGCGGCGGGAGCCGCTCAGCCGGAACGCCAGCCCGAAGAGGCCCGGAGTGTGGCGCCGGTAGAGCCGCCGGAAGGCCGCCTCGTCGCGGGTCTCCAGGTAGTCCGCGACCAGCGCTCGGTCCTCCTCTACCGTCGGCATGCTCATCCGGTCCAGGTCTCCACCGGGTTCGTGGCCGGAGGCGGAGGAAAGGTTGCCCGGACGGAACGCCCTGCGACCGTCAGGCGAGATCCGCGACTCCGAAGCCCGGCTCGGGACGCGGGAACAGCGTGCCGGTCCGGAGCAGGACGGCGTCGGCGGCCGGATCGCCGCGGAGATCCAGATGACCGTCTAGATCGGCGTAGAGCACGTTCGACATGCCCAGCGCGAAGTGCAGGCCGGCGGCGATGGCCAGCCCCGACTCGTCCATGCAGCCCACCATCGCCTCGAGGCCGGCGGCCCGGGCCACGTGGTTGACGCGCACCGCCTCGGAGATCCCGCCGACCTTCATGAGCTTGATGTTGACCATGTCCGCCAGGCCCCGGCGCGCCAGGCGGAAGGCGTCCAGCAGGCTCATCAGGCTCTCGTCCGCCATGACCGGGAGGCTCACCGAGCGGGTGACCCGCCCCAGGAGCTCCGGCTCCCAGCGGGGGGTCGGCTGCTCGATGAGCTCCAGCCGCGCCGGCCGGGCGCGGTCCACGAACCGCAGTGCCTCCTCCACGGAGAAGCCCTGGTTCGCGTCGAAGCGCAGCTCGATCCGCTCCCCCACCGCCGCCCGCACGGCAAGCACCCGATCGGCGTCCCCGTCGGCGTCGGCGCCCCCCTTGAGCTTGAGGCTGCGGAAGCCCTGCCCCACGAGGCTCACGGCGCGGGCCACGGTCTCCTCCCGCGGGAGGATGCCCACCGTCACGCTGGTCCGGATGCGGTCGCGGAACCCTCCGAGCAGCTTCCAGACCGGGAGGCCGGCGGCCTTCCCGATCAGGTCGTGCAGCGCGATGTCCACGGCGGCCATGGCCGAGGGGTGGCCCGCCATGGGCTTGCGCAGCGCCTCGAGCAGGCGGGTACGGCGCAGCGGGTCGGCGTTGCGGAGGACCGGCTCCGCGACGTCCCGCAGCGACGCCAGCACGTCGGCGGGGGTCTCGCCGGTCACCTCCAGGTCCGGCGCGGCGCAGCCCAGCCCGACGACCCCCGCATCGGTCTCCAGCCGGAGGAAGACGTTCACCGCGCGGTCCACCGTCTCGTAGGCGATCTGGTAGGGCTCCTCGAGCCCCAGGTCGACCGACCGGGCCTCCACCCGGAGGATCTTCATCGCGGATCAGTACCTCCGCTCGTAGATCTGGTCTAGGGTGAGCCCCTTCAGAAACTCGACGAACGCGACGAGGTGATCCGTCATGATCTCCCAGAACCGCTCGCCCTTCTCCCGGCTGGCGCGAGTCGGATCGCCGAGAACGCCGGAGCGGGACAGCTTCGCGGTGCGGGCGTACCACTCGACGCTGCGGGCCGAGGTGAAGTCGAGGTACTGGCTGGAGAAGCGGGGGACGTAGCGGCGCGCCCGGTCGATCCGCACCAGGTCGGGCCGGGTGGCCAGGCTCGTGCTGGTCTCCACCTCCCCGGCATGCACGTCGTTCGGCGTGTCGGTCAGCTTCGCGATATCCGAGTCGCTGGTCTCCCCCGATTCCACGCAGGTGAAGATGTGGGCGTCGCGGTTGATCATCTGGGCCGCGAACTGGAGCGCCGGGACGTTCCCCCCGTGGCCGTTGACGATGACCAGCTTCGTGATGCCGTTTCGCGCCGCCGAGATCCCGACCTCGAGGACGAGCCGCGACAGCACGTCGGGGCCCACGCTGAGGGTCCCGCTGAAGTCGTCGTGGTGGTAGGAGACCCCGTACGAGATGAGCGGCAGGACCAGGGGGCGCGGGCGCGAGCAGCGCTCCGCCACCCGGCGCGACAGATAGTCCGCGTCCCAGGCGTCGGTGTCCAGGGGCAGGTGGGGTCCGTGCTGCTCGATTGAGCCCACGGGCAGCAGCGCCAGATCCGTCTCCTTCAGGCGGACGCGGGCCTGCTGCCAGGTCATCTCCGCCAGCAGGTGCTCGCGCCCCTCCATCCCTTCCAGGGCCTCGTCGCGGCGGGCGGGGCCGGTCTCGAAGGGATACGGCGCGGTCAGGTCCGGTGAGTTCAGTAGGTCGACGGACTTCCAGATCCGGCCCTGCCGCACCATGGCGCCCTCCGCGTGCTGCAGCAGCAGCTTGTAGAGGGGCCGGCGAAGATCCCGGGGGATGCCGTCCATCGGCGCGTGCTCGGCGTCGAAGCGCAGGTGCGTGACCTCCCGGTGCTGGCGGGCCCTGCGCGCGCCGATGCGCCCGGCGTCCAGCACGCCGGCGCGGTGGAGCATCCAGGCGATGTGCTCCACGCCCTCTCCTTCCTGGTGCAGCCCGTGCTCCGGCAGCGAGCCGAGCACCTCCCGCACCTGGTCGTCGTCGTAGCCGCAGTGGGACGGGTCCATGCCCAGCGCGACCAGCATGGCCACGATGCGCCGGCACTTCTCGCAGTTCCCGCAGGGATAGACCTGCTCCCCCTCCAGGTGGGCGGCGTGACAGGAGACCTGGTGCGCCTGGAGATCCGGATAGCGCTCCACCAGGGTCTTCTGGATCAGAAACTCGGACATCGGCCGCAGGACGGAGAACTGCGCGATCCCCCAGTTCTTGCGGCGATAGTAGCGGCTGAGCGCGTTGTCGAAGTAGCGGCTCTGATCGTAGAGGCCGTCGTAGTGGGTGATGCCCCGGTAGCTGGTCCGCACCGTGGTGTCGAACTCGTCGCCGATCAGGATGCGGCCGAGCCCGCGCTTGCGGACGAGGGGCAGGGCCCCGAACAGGAACACCGCGACCGTCCACAGCCGCACCGGGTAGTCGTCGGCGCGGAGCCGGGCGAAGTCCGGACGCACGAAGGGCAGGTGCCGCAGCATCCAGGAGAACATCCGGTCCGAGTCGGTCCAGACCCTGGCGGTCTGCGGCCATTCGGCGCGCAGGTACCGGTAGCCGTTCAGCGCCGTGTACCAGTGGCGGCCGGACTCGTTGAGGAAGATGGGGTGCGGCGCGAGGCCCAGTTCCCGCAGCAGCCCGAAGGTCAGAAGGCTGTCCTTGCCGCCGCTGGACAGGATGGCGTGCCCCTCCCCGGGGCCTCGGTCGGCGGCCGGGGGGCTGTCCGCCGGGAAGATCAGCTTTGC
>JASFRI010000062.1:0-14459 GCA_050115015.1 Acidobacteriota bacterium | reverse complement strand
GCGCAGGTGCAGCGCCACGAGATCCGCGATCTCCCGGTTGTCCTCGATGATCAAGACACGCTTCGGCACGGCTGCCATCTCCACGAATTCAAGGATACAGGGGAGATATCACAAAACCATCACGCGGGAAGCGGCTCCGCCTCACGCGACGGTGCCACCACCCGGCCGCTGGAGGGAAGCGTAGAATGGGGCCTCTGGCCTGGACCGCCCTGCCGGTCCCGGCGGAACGGGCTCATGGGCGGCTTGCAGGTTCTACGCGATAGGAGGGAGATGACGGGCCCCGGAGCCACGCGGCTCCGGCCGGGCTGGTGGTCCACCCTCCTCGTCATCGGGGTGCTCGCGGTCAACGCGGCCAGCGTCTGGGAGATCGCCATGGCCCTCCGGGTGCTCCGGGACCACGGCCGGCGGGCACTGGAGCTCGCCACGGCGGCCCGGGCGCGCACGATCGAGAGCTCCCTGTCGATGATCGTCGCGGACCTGGCGTTTCTGGCCAACTCGCTACCGCAAGCCGGGACGGCGGCACCGGAGGACGCCGGGCCGGCGATGCTCCTGTTCCTCCGGGGGCACGCGGAGGTGAGCAGCCTCGTCCTGCGCCGCGGAGACGGACAGGCCCTCGTGGAGGCCGGACGCCCCCGGGGCGTGCCCGGATACTGGAGGCCCGCGCCGGACGCGCCGTTCCTCGAGGTACGCTCCGAGGAACTCCGACGGGTGGTGGCCGTCGGACACTCTCCGGAGGGCACGGCTCCCCTGCGTCTGGAGGCCATCCTGGACGCCGGCACGTTGCTGCGTGAGGATCGGGCCTCGGGTGGGCTGGCCCCGGTCGAATGCCGGCTGCGGGACGGCGCGGGGAGGCCCATCGGCGGCTCCGGAGGGGACGCCGGGTCGCAGGCAGCGATGGCGACGGCGAAGATCGCCGTCTCGGGAGCGACGGACGCCGCGACCTGGAAGCTGGAATGCAGCCCGGCGCTCCAGCCACCGACCTCGCAGCTGGAGCCCCTCGTGAAGCGGCACCGCACGATGATCCTGCTGAACCTCGCGGTCATGGCCCTGGCGGCGGGCCTGGGGCTGTTCGCCTTCCAGCAGGCCCGACGCCGGCAGCAGCTGGAGGCCCGGGCCCGGGCCGACCGGCGGGTACGGGAGCTGGAGCGCCAGCTCTTCCACGCCGAGCGCCTGGGCACGGTCGGCCGCCTGGCCGCGGGCATGGCCCACGAGATCAACAACCCCCTGGAGGGGATGGCGAACTACCTGCGCCTGGCCCGGGAGTCTCTCCAGGCGGGGGACCCCGACGACGCCTCCCGCCATCTGGACGGGGTCCGGGAGGGGGTGGAACGTGCCGCGGGGATCGTCTGCCGGGTTCTGGATCACGCGAACCCGGCGGCCCCTCCGCACGAGGTCGTGGACGCCGCGGAGGTGGTCGCCGGATCCGTCGAGTTCGTGCGCTCGCGGCAGGAGTTCTCCATGCTGCGCTTCGAGAGCGACCTTCCCCGGGGGCGCTGTCCGGTCATGGCCAGCCCGGTGGTGCTGGGCCAGGTCTTCCTGAACCTGGTCCTCAACGCGTGCGAGGCCCAGCCGGACGGGGGCGAGGTCGCCGTGAGCTGCCGCCGCGACGGTGATCACGTCGTGATCGAGGTCGCGGACCGGGGGCCCGGTGTGCCCCCCGCCCGCCGGGGACGTATCTTCGAGCCGTTCGAGACGACGAAGCAGTCCGCGGGCCTCGGCCTGTCGATCTGCCATTCCATCGTGCAGCAGCACGGCGGCGAGCTGACCCTCCACGATCGCGAGGGAGGAGGCTCGATCTTCCGGGTGCGACTGCGGGCCGTCGAGGAGGTCACCGATGCCGGAAGCTAGCTCCCCCCGCGGCCGCGTGCTGGTGGTGGAGGACGAGGAGTACGTCCGCCGGTCCCTCGGCGACCTGCTCACCTCGATGGGCTACGAGGTCACCCTCGAGCCCGACGCCGCGGCCGCCCTCGACCGGCTGCAGCGGGTGATGGTGGACGTCGTGCTGTCGGACCTGAAGCTCGGCCCCATCGGCGGCCTCGAGCTCGTGCGCCGGGTGCGTCGATCCTGGCCGGACCTGCCGGTGATCATCCTCACGGGGCACGGCACCATCGCCTCGGCGGTCGACTGCATGCGGTCGGGGGCCAGCGACTACATCCTCAAGCCCGCCGACCCGGACGTGCTCCAGGTCAGCCTGGACCGCGCCCTGGCGACGCGGGCGCTGCAGCGGGAGCTGCACCACCTGCGTGACCGCGAGGAGGCGCTGGGCATCCCGGATCGGCCCATCGGGGAGAGCCCAGCCTGGAGGTCGGTGATGCGGCAGATCGTCGCGGCCGCTCCCACGGACTCGACGGTCCTGCTGCTCGGGGAGTCCGGCACCGGAAAGGAGCTCCTGGCGCGACTGCTCCACCGGGCCAGTGGGCGCGGGGAGCGCGCTTACGTGCGGGTCAACTGCTCCGCGATCCCCCTCGACATGTGGGAGAGCGAGTTCTTCGGCCACCGCAAGGGGTCGTTCACCGGAGCGACCGCCGACCGGGACGGGCGCTTCCTCCTCGCCCACCGGGGCACCCTGTTCATGGACGAGGTCGGCACGATGCCGCTGGAGGCCCAGGCGAAGATCCTGCGGGTGCTGGAGGACGGGGAGTTCGATCGCCTCGGGGACGAGCAGGCGACCCGGGTCGACGTGCGGATCGTCGCCGCCACGAACAGCGACCTGAAGGCCGAGGTCGAGGCGGGCCGGTTCCGGCAGGATCTGTTCTACCGGCTGAACGTGGTCCCGATCCACGTTCCCCCTCTGCGGGAACGGGCCGAGGACATCCCCTCGCTCGTGGCCCGCTTCATCGTCGAGATCGCCGCGCGCCTGGGCCGGCCCGCGCCGCGGGTCGCCGATCACGTTCTCCGCGACCTGATGGCCTACGGATGGCCCGGGAACGTCCGGGAGCTGCGCAACGTCCTGGAGCGCGCCCTGATCCTCGACCCGGGGGAGGAGCTCACCTCCCTCGACCTCCCGCCGGTTGACGGCCTCGGGGGGACCGGCTCGGAGGGGTCCGCGGGTTCGGACCTGAACCTCCGCGCGGTGCTGGCGTCCACCGAGCGCCGGACCGTCGTCGAGGCGCTGCGCCGCGCCGGCGGCGTGCGCAAGGATGCGGCGCGCCTTCTGGGGATCGACCAGCGCAACCTCCCCTACTACTTCCGCAAGCACGACATCGACCCCGACGACGCCTGAGATCCGGATTTCCTATGGGCGGCTCATAGAATCTATGATCGCCGGCTCCCCCCTGCGGCGACGACCCAGCGTAACTCGTTGATTCCAGGGGACCGGCTGCCCGCAGCGGCGCTGGCCCTCACCTTGCAGTAGCGCCGGCTCATGTCACCGAACCGCACCTCCCGACCTCCGCTACGGCTGCTGCTCCTGGCGCTCTCGATCCTCGCCGTCCCCCTGCTGACCCCGGGCCACGCCTGGGGCCAGGGCTGAGTCGCCGCGCGACTCAGCGCGCCCGTGCTCGGCGCGAGAGACCCCCAGTTCTTCGAGAAGAGCCCATGGCAGGTCTCCTTCTCCTGGCGCTACCAGAAGTCCGACCGGCACTTCCGGGGCTCCGAGGAGGAGGATGACCGTCAGGCCGAGCACAGCGAGGTCATCAACACGCTCAACCTGCTCGACGTCTCGTTCACGCGGAACCTGAACTCGCGGTGGAGCCTGACCTTCGGCATCCCGTACCTGATGGCCGAGCGCTCCCTGCCCATCCGGAACGAAGAGCGGGAGACGATCGGGCGGACCGTCATGCAGGCGCGCGACTTCGGCGACCTGACCATCGGCGCACAGCGCTGGATGCTGGACCCGTTCACGCACCTCAAGACGAACGTTCAGCTCGGCTTCGGCGTCAAGCTCCCCACAGGCCCGGACAACGTGGTCGACACCCGGTTGCGCTACGAGGACGGGGAGATCGTCCCCTACGTCCAGACGGTGGACCAGTCGATCCAGCCTGGGGACGGCGGGTTCGGGTTCGTCTTCAACGTCGCGTGGTTCTACCGGGTGCTCCACGATCGGTGCGCGTGGTACTTCTCCGGCACCTATCTCTTCAACCCGGAGGGGACGAACGGCGTCTACACCTACCGGAGCAGGGAGACGGAGGCGATCATGTCGATCGCCGATCAGTACCTCGCCCGTCTGGGGGCGCAGTTCGCGGTGTCCAAGAAGAAGAACGTCTCCCTCGGCATCGGCGGCCGGGTCGAGGGCATTCCGGCCGAGGACGTGTTCGGGTCGAGCGAGGGCTTCCGCCGTCCCGGCTATGCGGTCTCCGTGGAGCCCAACTTCAACGTGAACTGGGGCCTGCACAACGTGTCCGTCGCCGTCCCGATCGCGGTGTACCGCAACCGCGTGCACAGCGTGCCCGACAACATGCGCGGAGACGGACGGGCGGGGGACGCGGCCTTCGCCGACTGGCTGCTGATCGTCAGCTACAGCCGACGGTTCGGCGGGAAGAACAAGGCCACCGCGGCAACGCCGACGTGCAACCCGCCGGCGGAGTCGACGCCGTCGGGAGGGCGCCGGTAGGCCACGGCGGCGCGGCCCGGCGTCGGGGTCGATGCCCCCCGGAGGGCGTCGCTGACTCCGACAGAACTTCCCCCCGGCCACGTGACGGCCACCTCCCGCGCGAGATCTCGAGGTCCGGAACAACGCGTGAACCCCGCCGCGCCGGATGCTGCGAACCGCCGCGTCAGTCGTCCAGGTCGAGCCCCTCGCCGCTCCCCACCTCGGCGAAGTCGGCGAGCTTGCCGTCGACGAAGCGGATCGAGCTGGGTAGCCCGGTGCTCCCCCCGCTGCGCCCGCCCCAGTAGCCCATCTTCATGCCCTTGTCCTGGCGCAGGAACCAGGTCTCCACCTCGGCGCCGTCCTCCTCGGTCTTCTCGAAGCGCTCCGGCGTCCCGGTGACGTAGTAGGCCTGGCGCTTGCTCATCCCCTCCACCAGCCGCCGCTCGGAGATGGCCTCCTTGATCTCCGCGGACCAGTCCTCGTGCTCGTCCTGCAGGGGGACCCGGGAGAAGGTCCGATCGAACGCGGCCTTGAAGTCGTCCAGCGACTCGATCTTCACGAGCTTCAGGGTCGTGGCGTTGTCGTCGGCGCGGCCGACCCCCTCCAGCTCGATCTCCACCTCGTCGTCGTCGAAGTCGATCTCGTCGACCTCCACGGGGTCGTTGATGGAGATCCCCCAGAACGTGGAGTCGGCATGCCACCAGCCGTACGACATGGCCTGGTCCCCATCGGTGTTGACGCCGTCCGGTGAGACCTCCACCAGGGGCCGCTTGTAGGTTCCATAGGCATGGACACCCGTGGCGCAGGGGGCGTCGATCCTCATGTAGAGGCGCCCCTCCTTCGCCATGGCCTTGGCCTCCTTCCGGTCCGCCTTTGCCAGCTTGGCCATCGAGGCCGTGGACGCCAGGAGCGCCACCAGAATGACCACCGTGAAACCTCTCGCCCGCATCGTTCCCCCCTTCCGTCCCTTCCCGCCCGTGGCGGGGTCCTGGATTGTCCGGGATCGCCGTTCGACCCGCCGCTACGGCCACCACTGTCGCACGGAGGGCCCGACGCGTCAACCGCCTGCATCGCTGGCTGGCCGGGGCTTCCGGGCCGGGACGTAGGCACGATGGCGGAACGGGAGCCGGGGGAACCGGCGGGACTCAGGCGTCGCCCCGGCGGGGCGCCGCGGAGGCGAGCACCGAGGCGACGGCCTCCACCAGCAACCCGACCTCCTTCACGCCGACCTGCCGGTGGGTGACGGCGCGGACCGTCCGGGGGCGCCCCTCGGGACTCACGAGGATGCCGAACTCCTCGCGCAGCCTGCGGCTCACGTCCGCCGGCGAGAGCGGCACCTCCGGCGCCAGGTCGAACATCACGATGTTCGTGTGCACCGCCGCGGGATCCAGGATCACCCCGGCGATGCGGGCGAGGCCGGCGGCAAGCTTCGCGGCGTTCGCATGGTCCTCGGCCAGCCGGTCGACCATCTGCTCGAGGGCGACGAGCCCCGCCGCCGCGAGGATACCCGCCTGTCGCATGCCGCCGCCGACGAGCTTGCGCACGCGCCGCGCGCGGCGGACGAAGGCCGCGCTGCCGCACAGGACGGATCCCACCGGGGCCGACAACCCCTTGCTCAGGCAGAACGTGACCGAGTCCGCGTGGCGGGCCAGCCGCCAGGCGTCCACGTTCAGGGCCACCGCGGCGTTGAACAGCCGGGCGCCGTCCATGTGGACCGGCAGGAACCGCTTCGCCGCCACCGCCGTGATCGAGGCCAGGTACTCCTCCCGCAGCGGATAGCCGCTGCGCGAGCCGTACGTGTTCTCCAGGAGGATCAGCCGCGTGGTGGGCAGGTGCGGATCGTCGGGCCGGAAGACCCCTGCGACCGCCTCCGGATCCATGCGCCCGTAGCGGTCGGTGGGCAGGGGACACGGGACGACCCCGCCGAGCGCCGCCATCGCCCCGGCCTCCCAGCGGAACCAGTGGCCGTCGGCGCCGCCGATGGCCTCATCGCCGCGTCCCGCGTGGGCCAGGATCGCCACCAGGTTCCCCATGGTGCCGCTGGCGACGAAGAGGCCCGCCTCCTTCCCCAGCCGGAAGGCGGCACGGGCCTCGAGCTCGTTGACGGTCGGGTCCTCGCCGTAGACGTCGTCGCCGACGGCGGCCTTCGCCATCGCCTCCCGCATGGCGGGGGTCGGATGGGTCACGGTGTCGGAGCGGAAGTCGATGACGTCCACGGCCCCTCCACCCGGCTCACGCGAGCCGGGCGACCTCCCGGTGACGGAAGCAGTCGACGAGGTGATCGTTGACCATCCCGGTGGCCTGCATGTGTGCGTACATGATAGTCGAACCGACGAACGAGAATCCCCGCTTCTTGAGGTCCACGCTCAGCGCATCGGACTCGCGGGTCCGCGGGGGAATCCGCTTCATCGTGCGGCGCCGGTTCTGTCTGGGTTTGCCGCCCACGAAGCCCCAGATGTAGTCCGAAAATCTCCCCGCCTCGTCCTGCACCTGGAGAAACGCCCGGGCGTTGCGGATCGCCGACTCGATCTTGAGGCGGTTCCGGACGATCCCGTCGTTCCTCAGGAGGCGCTCCACCTTCCGGCGGTCGAACCGGGCGACCCTCTCCGGGTCGAACCCCGCGAACGCCTCCCGGTAGGCCTCGCGCTTCCGGAGGATCGTGATCCAGGCGAGGCCCGCCTGGGCCCCCTCGAGGACCAAAAACTCGAACAGGGTCCGCTCGTCCCGGACCGGCACGCCCCACTCCTCGTCATGGTAGGCGACGTAGAGTGGGTCGGTCCCCGCCCAGCTGCAGCGCTTCCGTGGCTCCGCCGTCATTGCAGCTCCCTGGGGCCCGGAAACCGGCCTCCGGTACCCTTCCTAGACGTCCCGCACGGGGGATTCCCCCCCTCATGTTTCGTCAGTCAACGGCGGGCGGACTGGAGGCTTCCCCCTCCTCCCGCTCCTCGCGCTTCAGGAGCCGCGCCCGCTGGATGGCGTCGGCGCCGAAGCGTTCCCGGACCGCGTCGGCCGCCCGGGAGAGCTTCCGGGCCCGCTCCTCGGCCGGGTCCTGGAACAGGATCCCCTGCCCCCGCCCCGGAGGCTCCAGGCCGCTCACCCCCACCCCGAGCAGGCGGACCCCCTTCCGTCCCAAATCGATCCGCTCCGCGAACAGCCCCCGCGCCGCCGCGACGATCCCCTCGGCCAGGTCGGTCGGCTCGGGAAGCGTGCGGGCCCGAGTCCACGTGGTGAAATCGCCGGTCCGCACCTTGATGTGGACCGTGCGGGCCACGAGCCCCTGGCGCCGCAGGTCCCGCGCCACCCCCTCGGCCCGGGCCAGCAGGGCCCGGTCGATGGCGTCGGGGTCGGTCAGGTCCATGCCGTAGGTCCGCTCCTCGGAGATCGACTTCGCCTCGTGCTCGGGCTGGACGCGGCGCTCGTCCCGGCCGTGGGCGAGCGCGTGAAGATGCGCCGCGAGCCCCGGCCCCAGCCGTTCCTCCAGCAACCCGAGCGAGGCGTTCGCCAGGTCCCCGACCCTGTGCCACCGGTGACCGTGGAGCCGCGCGGCCGTCTTCGGCCCCACCCCCCAGAGGCGCTCGACATCCATGGGCCAGAGCCGCGTCGGCACGGCCTCCAGCGGGAAGACCACCAGCCCGTCGGGCTTCTCCAGGTCCGACGCCAGCTTCGCCAGGAACTTGTTCGGAGCCACCCCCACCGAGGCGGTCAGCCGCTCCTCGTCCCGGATGCGGTCCTTGAGCCGCCTCGCGATCGCCGAGCCCCCCTCCAGGTCCCGGGCAATCCCGGTGAGGTCGAGGAACGCCTCGTCGATGGACAGCGGCTCCACCAGCGGCGAGGAGTCCCGGAGGATCTTCTTGATACGACGAGAGACCTCAACGTAGAGCCCCATCCGGCCGGGCCGCCAGACGGCGTCGGGGCACAGGCGCTCCGCCGTCACCGACGGCATCGCCGAGTGCACCCCGAACCTGCGTGCCTCGTACGAGCAGGTCGACACCACGCCGCGCCGGCCGCGATGGCCGATGATCAGGGGCCTCCCCGCCAGCGACGGGTCCTCGCGGACCTCCACCGCCGCGTAGAAGGCGTCCATGTCCAGATGGAGGATCACCCGACCGATGGGGTGCATGGGAGGAGGGTACTCCGCGGGGCCCTGCAAGGCTACCGGTGGGTGACGAAGCCCCGGAACGGTCATATAGCGCAGTTCCGGGGCCCCGCGAGGACCTGCCCCGAGGCTTTCTGCGGCGATCCCGTGGCATCCGTCTTGCAGCCCGAACCCCTGGATTCTGCCGTTTCGCGGGGGCCGGACCGCCGGTTGCCCCTCCAGCAGCACGCCCGCAATCCAATCCGACGGGGTCTTCCGCATGAAGCAAGAGCTCTCCCATGACGTCCTGATCCTCGGCGCCGGGCTGGCCGGCCTGCGCGCGGCGGTGGAGATCGCCCGCCGCAGCGAGGGGAAGATCGATATCGGCATCGTCTCCAAGGTGCAGCTCATGCGCGCCCACTCGGTGTGCGCCGAGGGGGGGACCGGCGCGGTCCTGCGCACCGACGAGGGGGACTCGGAGGAGCTGCACGCCTGGGACACGATCAAGGGGTCCGACTTCCTGGCGGACCAGGACGTGGTGCGGCGGTTCGTGGCGACCTCCCCGAAGGAGATCCTCCAGCTCGAGCACTGGGGCATCCCCTGGACCCGGGACGCGGACGGCCACATCGAGCAGCGCCCCTTCGGCGGCCACTCCTACCCCCGGGCCACCCTGGCCGCCGACAAGACCGGCTTCTTCGAGATGCAGACCCTCTACGACACGCTCCAGAAGTACCGGAACTACACCCGGTACGACGAGCTGTTCGTGACCGATTTCCTCGTGGAGGACGGCCGCTTCGCGGGGCTGCTGGGGATCCACGCCCCCAGCGGCGACTACGTGACGCTGCAGGGCCGGGCCCTGCTGATCGCCTCCGGCGGCGCCGGCACGCTGTTCGGCTTCACGACCTACTCCCAGAGCGTCACCGGCGACGGCCTGGCGATGGCCTACCGGGCCGGCGTCCCCCTGGAGGACATGGAGTTCCTGCAGTTCCACCCCACCGGCCTGGTCCCCTCGGGGATCCTGATGACCGAGGGCTGCCGGGGGGAGGGGGGCTACCTGCGGAACGCCGAGGGGGAGCGCTTCATGGAGCGCTACGCCGCCGCCAAGATGGAGCTGGCGCCCCGGGACGTCGTCTCCCGGGCGGAGATGACCGAGATCCTGGAGGGTCGGGGCTTCCCGGGCCCGGAGGGGAAGGACTACCTGCACCTGGACCTGACCCACCTGGGGGCCGAGAAGATCAACTCCCGCCTGCCGCTGATCCGGGAGGTCTCGATCAAGTTCGTCGGGATCGACCCCATCGAGAAGCCGATCCCGATCCGGCCGGTAGCCCACTACTCCATGGGCGGGATCGAGACCGACATCGACGGCGCCACACGGCTGCCCGGGGTCTGGGCCGCCGGCGAGGCCGCCTGCGTGTCCCTCCACGGGGCGAACCGCCTGGGGTCGAACTCCACCGCCGAGTGCCTGGTCTGGGGGGGGATCACCGGCGAGCGGATCGTGGCGGAGCTGGGCAAGCTCTCCGCCCCGCCCCCGATCTCCGGCGCACGCTACCAGGCCGCGGTCGAGCAGGTGGAGAGCTGGCTGTCCCGCAAGGGGGACGAGAACCTCTACGAGCTGCGCCGGGAGCTGCGGGCCCTGATGGACCGGGACGTCGGCGTCTTCCGGACCGGGGACGACCTCTCACGCGCCCTGGCGGGGATCCGGGAGATCCGGGGCCGGCTGGCGAGCGCGGCGGTGGGGGACACCGGCCGCGTCTACAACTCCAACCTGTTCCACGCCCTGGAGCTCGAGAACCTCGTGGACCTGGCGGAGGTGATGGTCTCCGGGGCGCTGGCCCGGGAGGAGTCCCGCGGGGCCCACTCGCGGCGGGACTTCACGACCCGGGACGACGAGAAGTGGCTGCAGCACACCCTCGCCTGGCGGACCGAGGACGGCCCGAGGCTGGACTACAAGCCGGTGACCATCGACATGTGGAAGCCGGTGGAACGGAAGTACTGATCCGGAGAGGACCATGGCGGACTACGAATCCCGATCGAACCGGCTGGGGATCCTGGGCTGGCTGGGCGGCGGACGCTGGGGGCCGGAGCGCTACCTGTACGCGCTGCACCGGGTCACCGGCCTCGGCCTGCTCGCCTACTTCCTGCTGCACATCGTCGTGACCTCGTCCCGGGCCCTGGGCCCGGAGGCCTGGGAGGCGTCCATGCAGCGGGTTACCGGGCCGCTGTTCACGCTGGGGGAGTACCTGGTGTTCCTGGCGTTCGCGTTCCACGCGTGCAACGGCATCCGGCTCGTCCTGGTGGAGCTGGGGCTCGGCGTCGGCAGGCCGATCGAGCCGGTCTATCCGTACCGGACCTCGCTGCACGTGCAGCGGCCGCTGGCGGTGGTCATGATGATCATCGCCGGGGTGGTCGCCGTCGTGGGCGGGCTCGACTTCTTCCTCTGGACACACTAGGGAGTGCTCACGATGCGGGATCGAAGCCTCTGGACCTGGCACATGGCCTCGGGCGTGGTGATCCTGGTGTTCCTCGGCCTGCACATGGCCGTGATGCACCTGGATGCCGCCCTGGGGATCTTCAACCCGGCGGGAGGACATCCCATCGACTGGGCGAACGTCGTCGCCCGCGGCAAGGGGATCTTCTTCCCGGTGACCTACATCGTCCTGCTGGGCACCGCGCTGTTCCACGGGCTCTACGGCCTGCGGAACATCCTCTTCGAGCTGCACCCGCCGGCGGGCCTGAAGACAGCGTTGAACTGGCTGCTGAGCCTGGCCGGCGTCGGACTGTTCGTCCTGGGCACCTGGGCCGCCTGGGTCAGCCATCAGCTCGCCGGAGGTGTCTCGTGAGCGCCGAGGGCAGGACCGTCGTCTACCGCGTCCAGCGGTACGACCCGGAGGCGGACGACGCGCCGCGGACCCAGGAGTACCGCATCCCCCACACCGACGGGATGACCGTCCTGGACGGGCTGTGGAAGATCAAGGAGACTCTCGACCCGACGCTCTCCTGGCGGGTGTCCTGCCGGATGGGGATCTGCGGCTCCTGCGGCATGTTCATCAACGGCCGGCCGCGGCTCGCCTGCAACACCCAGGTGGACGAGCTGGGCTCCTCCGTGGTCACCGTCGCCCCGCTCCCGAACTTCGGGATCATCCGGGACCTCGTCCCCGACCTCCGGGGGATGTTCGACAGCCACACCGCCTTCTCCCCGTACCTGATCCGGTCCGATGCCGGGGAGCAGGAGAGCCCGACGAGGGAGTACCGGCAGAGCACTCACGAGCTGGAGCGTTTCCTGCAGTTCTCCTACTGCATCAAGTGCGGCTGCTGCATGGCGGCCTGTCCGACCACGGCGACGGACCCCGTGTACGCCGGCCCGATGCCTCTCTCCCAGGCACAGCGCTACAATGCGGACAGTCGAGACGACGGCTTCCAGCAGCGGAAGGAGGCGCTGTCCGGGGAGTCCGGGCCCTGGCGCTGCCACTACGCCGGCGAGTGCTCCCGGGCCTGCCCGAAGGGGGTCGACCCGGCCAAGGCGATCCAGCTGCTCAAGCGGGAGCTGGTGCTGGATCTGATCCACCTGCGGCGGCGCCACGAGCCCGCTCCAGTGGCCGAGAAGGCCACGGGAACGCGTCGTCCGGATGTCCCGGACGCCCCGCCGCGCACGATCCCGGCGACCGTGAAGAAGTAGATCCGGGCGCCGCCGGGGGGAGGAGGAGCCCCGTCATGAGCCGGCAGATCGCCCTGCTCGCCTTGCTGTTCTCGCTGACGATCGTGCCGGGGTCCGCCCAGCAGAACTGCGAGGGGATCTCGGAGACGCCCGGGGCGGCGCTGAAGGCGGTGCGGGTCGCCGCCGGCCTCGACCGGCCGCTGTTCGCGATCGCGGCGCCGGGGGACCTGGATCGCCTGTTCATCCTGGAGCAGCGGGGCACGATCCGGGTGGTGGAGAACGGCGTCCTGCTCGCCGAGCCGTTCCTGGACGTCTCCGCCCTGACGAGCTCGCCGGACAACGGCGGCGGCAACGAGCAGGGCCTGCTGGGCCTGGCGTTCCACCCCGACTACGAGACGAACGGGCTCCTGTTCATCTACCACACCGCCCTGAGCTGGGATAACCAGGTCGTGCGCTACGAGCGCCTGGACGCGAACCACGCCGACCCGGACAGCCGGACGGTGATCCTGACGATCCCGCATCCCGGGGCGGCCACCCACAACGGTGGGATGATCCAGTTCGGGCCGCAGGACGGCTACCTCTACATCGCCAGCGGGGACGGCGGCGGCGCCTGCAACCCCGGCGACACCGCCCAGAGCCTGCAGGAGCTGCGCGGCAAGATCTTGCGGATCGACGTCGACGCCGTCCGGTACGCAATCCCCCCCGATAATCCGTTCGCGGGGGCCGACGGCAACCTGGACGAGATCTGGGCCTACGGTCTCCGAAACCCGTTCCGGTTCAGCATCGACGCCGGCACCGGCGACCTCTACATCGGGGACGTCGGCCAGTACGATCGCGAGGAGGTGGACTGGGTCCCTGGCACGAGCACCGGCGGCGAGAACTACGGCTGGGACGTGTTCGAGGGAACGCTCTGTCCGGTGCCCACCTGCGACGTCAAGCCCTGCTCCGTGTCGGACTACGTCCCCCCGGTCCACGAGTTCGACCACACCGAGGGGCGCGTGGTGATCGGCGGCTACGTCTACCGGGGCTGCCGGCTGCCGGACCTGCGCGGGACCTACTTCTTCGCGAACACCGGCACGCCGGTCTGGAGCTTTCGCATGGACGGCGGCGTGCCCACGGAGCTCCAGAACCGGACCGCGGAGCTGCATCCCGGCAACGGCGTCCAGCTCAACAGCCTGGTCTCCTTCGGCGTCGACAACCGCGGCGAGATCTACATCCTCGACTTCGTGGGAACGAACCCCGAGGGCGGCGAGGTCTTCCGGATCGAGCCGGTCTTCTCAGCTCTGGAGGTCTCCGGGGCGGGCGCGACGCCGTTCCTCCTGGACGGAGGCGATCCCTGGAGCTGGGAGTCCCTGGACCTCACCTCGGCCCACCCCATCGCCAGCTACCGCGTCTACCGCTCCGACGGGCCCGGCGACGGCATCTTCTTCTGCGTGCACGAGACGGCGACGACCGGCTGGGACGGCGACCTGGACGAGCCGGCCGTCGGCGGGCTGTTCACCTACCTGGTCCTGGGGGTCAACCCGCTGGGGCTGCGCAGCAGCGCGGGAGCCGGCAGCGACGGCACGGCGCGCGCGGTGAGCAGCCTGACCTGCCCACCCTGAGCGGGCCGCCGGGGAGGCGAGGCGATGCCCGGGCCGTGAGCGCGAATGCCCGGAGGAGCGGTGGCGAGCCCCCGAACGGTCCACCGGCCCCGCCCCGTCCTCGCGTTCTCCCGGGTCCGGGATCATCCGGGATCGTTCGCCGGTTCGACCGCATCGCGATTCGTCCATTCCCGGCTCGATCCGCCGCCCGAAACCCCCGGTCGCCAGCCTCGTCAGTTCCCGCCCGGAGGTGTAGAATCGGGTGGAGCCCAGAGGAAAACGACAAGGAGCCGTCATGTCCGACGAACGGACCCGATCCGCCTGGCCCATCATCCTGCTTCTGCTCGGAGCCCTGGCCGGAGGCATCGCCGCCGTGGCCCGGATGGCGCTGTGGGGGGAGTACCTGGCTCCCTGGGGGGCGCTGGCCTGGCTGGACCTTCCGATCCTCGTGCTGGCCCTGGGTGCCGCCGGTTGCGTTCTCGGCCTGGTCCTCCGCCTGGCCGGCCGCCGCCGCGGCCTTCCCCGAAAGCCGATCCTCTGGCTCGCCGCGATCGGCCTGGTCATCTGCGCCGCCCTCTTCGCGGTGCTGATCCGGGCCCAGGATCCGGTCTCCTC
>JASFRI010000061.1:0-14490 GCA_050115015.1 Acidobacteriota bacterium | reverse complement strand
TGATGTCGATGGTCCTGCGGTTGAAGGGCCTCGATGCGCCCATCACGGTGCGCTTCGAGGTGCCCCTGAAGCACAAGCACAAGCCCAAGCAAGGCCCGAAGACCGCGAAGTCCGGGGACGGCCGTTAGACGGCCCATTCCGCCACCGAAATGAGGCCTCCAAGCGCTCCTGGAGGCCCGTTTTCGCCCTATCTTCCCTGTTCTGTTGGACTTTCCTGGGTCCGACCCGAAAGGAAGAGGCGGTGGAAGTTGGCGGTGGCGAGTCGGGCGAGCTCCTCCGGATCGATCCGCCGCAGCTCGGCGACCCGGCGGGTGACGTCCACGACCCGGGCGGGCTCGTTCCGCTTCCCGCGGTGGGGGACCGGGGCCAGGTAGGGGGAGTCCGTCTCCAGGAGCAGGCGGTCTGCCGGGAGCTCCCGGGCGATGCCGCGCAGCCGGTCCGCGTTGGCGAAGGTGACGATCCCGGAGAAGGAGATGTGCAGCCCGAGCTCCAGACAGGTCCGGGCCATCGTCTCGCTGCCGGTGAAGCAGTGCATCACGCCGCCGGTGCGCCGCACGTCGGCGTCCGCCAGGAGGCGCAGCGTGTCCTCCTCCGCCTCCCGGGAATGGACCGAGACGGGCAGACCGATCTCCGCGGCGAGCTCGAGCTGATCGGCCATCGCGGCACGCTGGGTCGACCTCGGGGAGAGGTCGTAGTGGTAGTCGAGCCCGATCTCGCCCACTGCGACCACGGACGACGCCAGCGAGCGGATCCGCGCCGCCACCGCCGGGGACCAGTGGCGGGCCTCGTGCGGGTGCACGCCCACCGCCGCGTGGACCCCGTCATGGCACGCCGTGAACGCGACGCAGGCGTCGAACTCCTCCGGACGGGTGGCGAGGTCGAGGACGATCCCGACCCCGGCCTGCCGGGCGCGCTCCAGGGCCTGCTCCCGGTCCTCGTCGAAGGCCCCGGGCAGGCTGAGGTGCGCGTGGCTGTCGACGAACGGCCCGGCGCTCACCGGACGCGGGTGCCTGGCGCCACGGGCTCCTCGAAGGTGACCACCGCCGGCCCGTCGCCGGCGTCCGCCGCGAGCAGCATCCCCTGCGACTCGACCCCCCGCAGCTTCGCGGGCTTCAGGTTGGCCACGATGACGATCCGCTTGCCCAGCAGGTCCTCGGGGGCGTACTTCAGCGCGATGCCGGCGACGATCTGACGGCGCTCGGAGCCGAGATCGACCTCCAGCCGCAGCAGCTTGTCCGCCCCCTCGACCTTCTCCGCCACCGCGACCAGGCCCACGCGGAGGTCCACGCTCATGAACCGCTCGATGTCGATACGGTCGTCCCCCTCCGCCGCCTCCGGCGTCGCGGGGGCCTTCCCCTTCTCCTCCATGCCGTCCTCCTTGTCGCGAAAGTACGTCGACTTGTCGATCCGGGGAAACAGCGCCTCGCCGCGGCGCACACGGCTCCCGGCCTCCAGCAGATCCAGCTCTCCCGACGGGAACCCCCCGTCCGCGGCGGCGCCCTTCCCCCCCACCGCCTCCCAGAGCGCCTGGGCCCGCTCGGGCATCACCGGCGTGACCAGTCGGGCGACGAGCGCCAGGCCCTGGGCACAGTGATGGAGCACGGCATCGAGGCGGTCCGCCGCGTCGTCCGCGGCCAGCTTCCAGGGCTCGTTCCGCACCACATAGCGGTTCAGCTCGCCGACCAGCTCCCAGATCGCGGCCAGGCCGCGGTCGAACTGGTAGCGGTCGAACCCCGTCCGGAAGCCCTCCGCGGCCCGGCGAGCGCTGCCGGCGACGGCGGACTCGTCCTCCCCCCGATCCCCGGGGCCCGGAAGCCTCCCCTCCCGGTACTTCTCCACCATGGTCAGCAGACGATGGGAGAGGTTCCCCAGGTCGTTCGCCAGGTCGGCGTTGATCCGGTCCACCAGGGCCTCGTCGGAGTAGGAGGCATCCTGGCCGAAGACCATGTCCCGGAGCAGGAAGTAGCGCACCGGGTCGACGCCGAAGGCCTCCACCAGGGGCTCCGCCCGGACGACGTTCCCGAAGGACTTGGACATCTTCGCCGCGTCCTGAAGCCACCAGCCGTGGCCGAGGATGTGCTCCGGCAGGGGGAGCCCGGCGGAGAGCAGGAACGCCGGCCAGTAGACGGCGTGGAAGCGCAGGATGTCCTTGCCGACCAGGTGCACCTGGGCGGGCCAGAAGCGCCGGTAGGCCGCCCCGTCCCCGCCGTAGCCGAGCGCCGTCATGTAGTTCGAGAGGGCGTCGAACCAGACGTAGATCACGTGTCCGGGGTCGTCGGGAACCGGGATACCCCAGGAGAAGGTCGTCCGGCTGATGCTCAGGTCCCGGAGCCCGCCCTCGACGAACGCCACGACCTCGTTCCGCCGGGTCTCCGGCAGGACGAACTCCGGGTGCTTCCGGTAGTGCTCCAGGAGGGGCTCCTGGTATCGCGAGAGGCGGAAGAAGTAAGAGGGCTCGTCGACCTGCTCGACGGGATGCCCTTGATCCGGGCAGACGCCGTCCCGCACCTGCGCGGCCGGGTACATCGCCTCGCAACCCGTGCAGTAGAAGCCCGTGTAGTTGTCGAGGTAGATGTCCCCCTTGTCCCGGATCGTCCGGAACAGCAGCTCGACCCCGCGACGGTGGCGCTCCTCGGTGGTGCGGATGAAGTCGTCGTTCGTGATCTCCAGCAGCTTCCACAGATCCCGGAAGCGCGCCGCGTTGCGATCGCAGAGCTCCCGCGGCGGGATCCCGGCCTTCCTCGCGGCCCGTTCCAGCTTCTGGCCGTGCTCGTCGGTCCCGGTCAGGTAGTGGACGTCCTCCCCGAGCATGCGGTGGTAGCGCGCCAGGACGTCGCCCACCACCGTGGTGTAGGTGTGGCCGATGTGGGGCCGGTCGTTGACGTAGTAGATCGGTGTCGTCACGTAGTACGGTCTTCGTGCACGGGACTCGCTCATCGTCCTCTCCGCCTCGTCTTGCCGCGCTCCGGCCGGGTACGGCGCGTGGCCGCCGGGCGCGCGACGCCACCGAAGGCCCGCGCGGCGGCGTCCAGCACCTCCCGGAGCGGGACCCCGGACCGGCGGGCCAGCTCCCGGCAGTCATCGTACTCCGGGGCGACCCGGGTGACCTCGTCGCCGAGGCGCGAGACCTTGAGCCGGACGGTGCCCCCGGGCAGGCGCACCCGGACCTCCTCCCGCGCCAGCTCCCGCCGCATCGCTCGCTGCCAGCGGATCCCGATGGTCGTGCTCTCCCGGAAGAGCGCCTCCGCGACCCCGTTCAGGGCCTCCTCACGGCACAGCACCGTCACCTGGGTTCCGGGCCGGTCCTTCTTCATCTGGACGGCGGTGTAGAACACGTCCAGCCCACCGGCCGCCATCAGCCGCTCCCGGAGGTGGCCGTACACCTGGGGGTTCAGGTCGTCGAGGTTCGCCTCTACCACCAGCACCGTCTCCCCGGGCGCGGCCCCCGTTTCCCCCTCGATCACCCGCAGGAGGTTCGGCAGCTCCGCGAGATCCCGGTCCCCGGCGCCCAGGCCGCTGCGCCGGGGACGGAGCGGTGGCATCTCCCCGAACGCGTCGGCAGCCGCGGTCAGCACCGCGGCGCCGGTGGGGGTCACCAGCTCGGTTGCCACGGGACCGCTGCGCACGGGAACCCCCTTCAAGAGGGCCAGCGTGGCCGGAGCCGGGACCGGCAGCACTCCGTGGGCGGCGCGGACCGTCCCGCCCCCGAGGGGGAGCTCGGAGACCACCACCCGGTCCGCACCCAGGTCGTCGAGCAGGACGCAGGCGGCCACCACGTCGGCGATGGAGTCGATCGCGCCCACCTCGTGCAGGTGCACCCGGTCCACCGGCACCGCGTGGATCGTCGCCTCCACCTCCGCGATCCTGCGGAAGATCCCGTCCGCCAGCCGTCTCGCGGCGGGGGAGATCGATGCCCGGCGGAGGAGACGGCGGATCGCGCGCAGGCTCCGGTGCGGCTGCGGACCGGGAGCGCGGATCCGGAACTTCGCGGCCCGCAGCCCGTGGCGCTCCGCCCTGCCGAAGGTGACCCGGAGGCCCGGGATCTCGAGGGACGCCAGGGCGGCGCGGGCGGCGCGACGGTCGGCTCCGAGGTCGGCGAGCGCCCCGACGATCATGTCGCCGCTGGCACCGGCGAAGCAGTCGAAGTAGAGCACCTTCACGGTCGTCCCGGGAGCGCCAACCGCCGCCGGGTCGCGGGACGGGACGGCCGCGGCACGGCGCGGCGGGACGGCAAGGAGACACGGGAGCGCATGCGGGTTCGGTCCTGCGGGCTCGGGGTTGACGGACCGTCGGAGGTTACGTGGTGGTCGCGGCCCTGTCAAGGCACGCCGCGCGGACCAGCGCGTCGCAGCGATCGATCGTCTCGCGGTACAGGCGGGCCCCGGTGCAGAGGTCCCTCAGGTGGCTCCCCCCGTCGATGAACGGCACCGCCAGCAGGGCCGGCCTCCCCGCGGTCCCGGCCCGCCGCAGCCCCAGGAACCGTGCGACCCGGACCGCCTCCCCCGAGGGGAGCGAGGCGCCCACCAGGCGGATCCGCCTCCCGGGACGGTCCAGGGGGAGGGTGCGGCCGCTGAAGCGGCGGGCGAGGGAGAGGACCTCCCGCGTGTTGAAGGCGGGGACTCGGGTTCCGGCGTCGAGCTCCCAGAACGGCAGGTGAAAGCCCCCCGGCCGTCCGGCGCCGGCGACCAGGCGCAGGGCCCTCGGCTGCAGACCGCGGTCCGCGAGCTCCAGCCCGACCCGACACCTCCCGCAGGCGAACGCGACGTCATCCTCCAGGGCGGGAAGGTCGTCCCCGCAGGTCGGGCAGACCAGCGGCACGAGGCGGAGGGAGCCGGTCATCCCCGCACCACCTTCTCTCCGGGCAGCCGGAGGTGATCGAGGGCCTGACGGGCGGCCACGACCATGCCCGCGCTCACCACCGCCATCGCCCCCCAGAAGCGGGGTTCCGCCGCGAGCCCCGCGAGTTCCGCCATGCCCGCCGGCGGCGCCAGGACGAGGCGGAGGGGCAGCGCGGTCAGGACGGCGGCGGCGAAGACGAGACCCATCACCGCGGCCAGGACCTGGCGGGGCGCCGTGGGAAGCTGCGCGTGGATGACGCTTCCCTGGTGCGCGTCGAGGACCACACGGTAGATCCGCTCCCGGTACCGGAACCGCACGACCTGCACGGGGTAGTAGAGGAGATAGCGGCGTCTCTGGAGCCTGAGGTAGCGGATCCGCTTCCCGTCCACGTCCACGCCACGGGTCTCGATGAAGCGGCGGAACAGGACCTCCGCGCCCGCCTCCGCGGTGGCGCTCGGGACCATCACGTCGAGGACCTTGCCCTGATCGAACGCGGTCCGATCGAAGAAGCGCAGTCCCGGAAGGGAGCCCAGCTTCCGGGAGACCAGCATGCCGGCGCTCCGCTGGCGCAGCGGCGATAGCGTCGGGATGCCCAGATCGTCCGCCGGACACGCCGAAAGGGTGGCCCCCCAGATCTCCCGGATCGGCTTGTCCACCTCCTCGGTGCGGACCACCCGGGTCTTTCCGCCGTAGAGTGCGAAGCCCGCGCCGTCCCTCTCGAGGTCCGGCTCGTGCACGCTCCGCCGCACCTCCCGCGTCCCCTGCAGGCGCCCCACCACCGTGGCCTGCACCCGCCAGTAAGGTACGAGGAAGAGATCGGAGGACAGGAGCCTCGCCCGGCGTGGCAGGTCCTCCGGCGCCTCGTCGGCGTGGAGCAGGGCGCGCACCCGGGCGCCGAGGGCCCGCTCGTCCAGGGCGGGGGGAAGGAGATAGCGAGGCTCGTCCCCGGTGAACCGCGCCAGGTAGGAGGTGCCGCAGTGTCCGCACCGGCCGATCCTGGAGCCCTCCCGCACCCCCAGGCCGCCGCCGCACCGCGAGCAGACGAACGGCGCCGGCGTCTTCATGACGTCTCGCGGAGCAGACGCGCGCCCCAGCGGTACAGGAACGGTGTCGCCGCTCCGGCGGCGGTTACGGACCAGGGGAGCGGCAGGAGGAGCAGGCTGCCGAAGTAGGTCGCCGCCACCGCCAGGAGCAGCCGGGGGGGAAGGGGACGGGGGCCCGGCCGGAGGTCCCCGAGGTCCTCCGCCAGCACCTGCCCGCGGGCCGCGTCGATCCAGAGCACCCACTCGCCGTCGGTGGCCGCGGCGCGGGCGATGGGGTAGTGGAGGATGACGGCGTCCGCGGCTTCCTCCGTCTCCGGCTCGAGGACCACCGCATCGTCCGCGACCAGGTCCTCGCGGAAGCGCTTCCAGTCCGACCCCGGCATGCGGAAGCCCATCAGCTCCGGCACATGGCTCTGGAACGCCGGCCGGAACCTCCCGTCGGCGGTCCGCCGGAACGGAAAGTAGTAGACCGTCAGGTCGGGCTCGTGGCCGCCCCCGACCGCCGACCGGGCCAGACGGTCACGGATCACGTCCCGCAGGGTCCGGCGGTCCGCCGCGGCGGGCACCAGGAAGCGCGCGGAGGCCGTGCCGCCGACCAGGAGAAACGCGGTGCCGCAGAACGGACACGTGGGATGCAGCTCCTGTTCGGGAACCGACACCTCGGCGCCGCACTGTGGACATCGCGTCATCGGGGGGAATCGTAGGCTCCGGCCGGAGGCGCGGCAAGCCGGCCGGGAGGTGCCGCCGCGGGCGCGCTTGCGGGGCCCGAGACCGGTGCCATACAATCCGCAGGTCGCGCCGAGAGGCGGGTTCCGGCCCTCCCCGCGGGCCGGCCGAGAGGGAGCCCATGAGCAAGGTGGTACACGTCAACGACGGCAACTTCCAGCGGGAGGTGCTGGAGAGCGAGCGTCCCGTGATGATCGACTTCACGGCGGCCTGGTGCGGTCCCTGCAAGCTGCTGGCGCCCGTGGTCGAGGATCTCGCCGAGGCCTATGACGGCCGCCTCAAGGTGGCCAAGATCGACGTGGAGGAAGCCCAGCGCACCGCGATGCAGTACGGCGTGCTCTCCGTGCCGACGCTGCTCTTCCTGAAAGGTGGGCAGGTGGCGGACCAGATCGTCGGCAACGCCGCTCGTCAGAAGATCGAGGAACACATCGCACGCGTTCTCTGAAGCCCGCCGGCATGGGATACCGGAGCGCCCGGACGGCACCCGACCACGAGATGCGCAACCCTTCCCTTCCCGGTGATCCCGAGCGCGCGGTGCTCGTCGGCGTCGTCCTGCGGGGCGGCAGCCGGGCCGAGCTGGAGGAGCATCTCGACGAGCTGGGCTCCCTCCTCCATACCGCCGGCGGGCGGGAGGTGTCCCGCCTCGTCGTGGAGCGGGACCGGCCGGATGCCTCGACGTTCATCGGTCGCGGCAAGGCGGAGGCTCTCGAGGAGGAGGTGCGCCGTACGGGCGCGGAGCTCGTGGTCTTCGACGATGACCTCTCCCCGGCGCAGTCCCACAAGCTGGAGCAACAGGTGGGCGCCCGCATCGTGGACCGCTCCGGGCTCATCCTCGACATCTTCGCCCGGCGCGCGCGCAGCCGCGAGGCCCGCATCCAGGTCGATCTGGCGCAGCTCCGTTACCTGCTGCCTCGCCTGACGCGCCGCTGGTCCCACCTCTCCCGGCAGGTGGGCGGCATCGGCGTGCGCGGCGTGGGCGAGAAGCAGCTGGAGCTCGACCGCCGGCTCGTCCGGAAGCGCATCGGCCACCTGCAGCGGCAGCTCGACGGGATCGATCGCGCCCGCAGGGAGCGCCGGAAGCGGCGTCGCGGGAGCTTCCGCGCCGCGCTGGTGGGCTACACGAACACGGGCAAGACGACGCTGCTCAACGTGCTCACCGGCGCCCGGGGGCTGGCCGAGGATCGGCTCTTCGCGACGCTCGATCCCCTCGTGCGGCGGATGCCGGCGGCGGGAGGGACGCCGATCCTCCTCGCCGACACGGTAGGCTTCGTCCGCAAGCTCCCGCACGCCCTCGTCGCCTCCTTCCGGTCGACGCTGCAGGAGGCGGTGGACGCGGACCTGCTGCTGCACGTCGTCGACCTGTCCCATCCCGACCACGAGGCCCAGATGGAGACGACCCGGGCGGTGCTCGCCGACCTGGGGCTGGCGGATCGTGTCGAACAGCTCGTGTGCAACAAGGTCGACCGCGCCGCTCCGGGGGTGCGCGAGCGGGCGCTGCGGCTGCAGCCGGATGCGCTCCTGGTCTCCGCGCGCTCCGGCGAGGGGATCGCCGCCCTGCGGGAGCGTATCCTGATGGAGGCGCGCGGTCGCGGAAACCGGGATGGCGGGGCAGGGCGCCTGCCCGGAGTGCCGCCCCGGGCGGCGGGGGGAGGAGGTGCGTGATGGCGGATGCGGCGGGAACCCGGGTGGCGGTGCTGTTCGGCGGACGCTCGGTGGAGCACGAGGTCTCCGTCCGTTCCGCGAGCACGGTGGTCGAGGCGCTGCGGGCCGGCGGGTTCGAGCCGGTGCCCGTCGGCGTGACCCACCACGGCAGGTGGCGCACTGGCGAGGCGGCCCGGCGGATGCTCGAGGGTCGGCCCGATCCGGCGGCGACCGCCGGGGAGTTCCTCCTGGTGCCGGATCCGGCCTTCCGGGGGCTGGCAGGGCCCGGCCCGGATGGCGGCTGGGTCGGGCTCCCGGTGGACGTCGTCTTCCCGTTGATCCATGGCATTCACGGCGAGGACGGCACGCTCCAGGGGCTCCTGGATCTGGCGGAGATCCCGTACGTGGGATCCGGGGTCGGCGCGTCGGCGCTGGGGATGGACAAGCGGCTGCAGCGCCGGCTCTTCCGGGAGGAGGGGCTGCCGACCCTGCCCACCGCCGAGGTGGAGCGCCGGCGGTGGGAGGCGGACCCTGCGGGGGAGGAGGGGCGTGCCCTGGAGACGGTCGGTCTACCCTGCTTCGTGAAGCCGAACCGCTCCGGGAGCAGCGTCGGGGTCTCGAAGGTCAAGGAGGCGTCCGGCCTCGGCGCCGCCATCGGTCTGGCGGCTCGCTATGACGGGATCATCCTGGTGGAGCGGGCCGTGGACGCGCGCGAGATCGAGTGCGCCGTGCTCGGCAACCTCGAGCCGGAGGCCAGCGGGCTCGGCGAGATCGTGCCCGGCCGCGAGTTCTACGACTACCGGGCGAAGTACCTGGAGGATACCAGCGAGCTCCGGGTGCCGGCCCCGGTGGCGTCGGCGCAGGAGGACCGGGTCCGGGAGCTCGCCCGCGCCGCCTTTCTGGCGCTGGGCTGCTCGGGACTGGCCCGGGTCGATTTCTTCCTGGAGCGCGGCAGCGGCGAGGTCTGGCTCAACGAGATCAACACGTTGCCCGGCTTCACGTCGATCAGCATGTACCCGCGACTCTGGGCCGAGGCCGGCGTGCCGCTGCCTGCCCTGGTGGTGCGGCTCGTCGAGCTGGGCCGGGAGCGCTTCGCGGATCGCGCCCGGAACCGGATGAGCTACGAGGGGGAACCCCGTTGACAGCCGGAGGTTTTCATCCTATCTTATTTGCATAGAGGTACTTGAACGTCGCCATGGAAGCTGCCGCGTTGCTCGACACCGGAGTGCTGGTCCTGAATCGCCTGTTCCAGGCGATCCAGATCACCTCCGTGCGCCGTGCCTTTGCCCTTCTCTACAAGGGGGATGCACGGGCGGTGCAGCCGGACTACACCACGTACGACTGGCAGAACTGGGTCGACGTGCCGGTCCAGCCCGCCGACGAGTTCATCTCGACGCCCGGCATGCGCATCCTGGTGCCGCGGGTCGTGATGATCGTCCACTTTGACCGGATGCCCCCCCACGAGGTCCGGTTCACGCGGAAGAACATCTACCTGCGGGATCGCAGCCGGTGCCAGTACTGCGGACGCCACTTCACCACGCGGGAGCTCAACCTCGACCACGTGCTCCCGATCTCTCGTGGCGGGCGGTCCACATGGGAGAACGTCGTCTGCTGCTGCCTGGAGTGCAACTCGCTGAAGGGGAACCGGCTCCCCGACGAGGCCGGCCTGAAGCTGCTGAAGCTGCCCCGGAAGCCGAACTGGCACCCCCTGATCCAGATCAGCATCCAGGGAAGGAAGTACGAGATGTGGCGGAACTTCCTGGACGTCGCCTACTGGAACGCCGAGCTCGAGGCCTGACTCCGTCCTACCAGGAGTGCAGCCCGAAGTCCAGGTCGCCGATCATGACCTCCCGCAGGGAGCCCACCGGGACGAAGACGATCTGGTTGTTGCTGCGGGGATCCGCGGGCTTGAAGTAAAAACCTCGCTCCTCGGGCCGGTACCCCATGGCCCGTCCCAGCAGGACCTCGCCGTCGACGAAGGTGATCCGGATCTTCTGCCCGAAGGTGGGGGAGTCGCTCCTGAACTCCTTGCGCTCGCCGTACTCCGGGTCGCCGTCGAAGTCCTTCACGAAGAAGACCGCCTTGACGCGATCGAGGTCGATCGACCGGCGCTGCCCTTGCAGGTCGATCATCTCCGCCTCCTTCTGCACGTGGAAGAAGAAGCGGGCGTGTCCGCGCTCGAGGGTCTTGTCCAGGTAGTGGATGACGATCTTCTGCGGCTGTCTCACGGGCAGGGTCCGGTCCGTGGCTCCGGCGAGTATCCCATCGTGGTGGAGGAATGTACCATAGGGGTTTCCGGACGGACAAGGCGTCCGGAGCAGCGGGAAGCCTCCCGGCCGATGTGATACGCTGCCGACGCAGCTCTTCGGCCCAAGCGACGGGAAGGGACATGTACAGAGGGCAGGGACCCTACGGTCCGGGATACCGCCAGGTCACCATCGGGTTACCGACGGTGACCCCCATGGTGAAGGCCCTGATGATCACCTGTGTGGCGGTCTGGATCGGCCAGCAGGTGTTCGGCTGGGTCTTCAACGGGAACCTCGCCCTCCTGCTCGGGCTCGTCCCGGCGCTCGTGCTCCGTGGCTACGTCTGGCAGCTGGTCACGTACATATTCCTGCACGCCGGCATCGGACACATCCTGTTCAACATGCTCTTTCTCTGGATGCTCGGCGGAGAGCTCGAGCGGGTCTGGGGAAGCCGCGCGTTCCTGCGTTACTGGCTGGTGACCGGGACCGGCGCCGGCGTCCTCACGGTGTTGTTGAGCCTGTTCGCGGGAGGCATGGGCATTCCGACGATCGGCGCCTCCGGGGCGATCTTCGGGCTGGTCGCGGCCTACGGGATGCTCTTCGGAGAGCGCACGATCCTCTTCATGATGATGTTCCCGATGAAGGCCCGGACCTTCGCGTGGCTCATGGCCGCGATCGCCTTCTTCGGGACGGTGAGCCCGGGTGGCAGCAACGTCGCCCACGTGGCTCACCTCGGAGGTGCCATCACGGGTTTCCTCTACCTGAAGCGTGCCTGGCGGGTGCGGCCGCTGCTGCAGGAGATCCGATGGAAGCTCCGCCGCCGGCGGTTCCGGGTGATGGACCGGGACGACGACTATCCGTTCCACTGAGGTCGGCGTCGGGTGTGACGTCCTCCCACTCCATCCCCTTCCATGGTGCGCGGCGGCGTCGCGCCCGGACCCGCCGATCATCTTGCCGTGGGTTCGCGCCGGTCTCCGCCGGCGGTTTCGGTGATCACCCCGTAACAGGCTGCTGAAAAACTCCGGGCCCCCGCGTTGCGAGTGCCGTGGTGCCGGCTGCGAGGCGCCGCGACGACGCGATGCCGATGTGCATCGGGGGGAGGAGCGGGAACGAAGCGAACGGCGCCACGCCGCGGCAACCCGAAGGGTGGGAGCCGTTTGCGGCAAGCCGTGGGCCGCGGCCGCGGCGGTCCCAACGGGTCGGGTCGATGGCCGATCTCGGGAGCCGACCTCCTCGCAAACGGCTCGCGCGCGGGCCGCGGAATTTTTCAGCAGCCTGTCAAGGCGCCGCCGTACGGCAGAACGCCCGGCCGTCGTTCGGCGACCGGGCGTTCGCTGGATTCCGACCTCCGCTAGCGACGGCAGGTTGCCGCGGCCAGCGACTCCAGCGCGGCCCGGAGATCCACCGTTCCTGCCGTGGCGCAGGCCACGGGATGCCATCCGGTCTCGTCCCGGGTCGCCGCGCAGAGCGAATCGCCGATGGGGGCGACGATCGAGATGCCCCTACAGGACGACAAGCCGTCCACCGGGCTGGCGGACTCGCGACAGGCGCGGTCACAGCTCCCGGGGCTGCGGCGCAGGCAGTTGACTAGATCGTCCGGCGGGCAGTCGGTGCCGGGCTGGATGCCGGGGTCGTCGCCACCGCCCTCGGTCAGCGGGCCCCCGGTGAAGATCGCGAGGGTGATGCGCTCCGGGCCGACGACGGCCACGCCGGTGGCCGGGCGGAACAGGGCATACCAGAAGGCGTCGCGTTCGCCGGGATACCGCCAGGCGACGTGGATACCCTCGCCGGGCGCCGTGAACACGGTCGGCTGGATCTCGTGGTCCGGACCGCTGACGAGGGGGATCGGCTCGCTCCAGGTCCGCCCTTCCAGGGTGGACAGCACGAGGTCGAAGTCGGTGCCGTTGTGCCGGCTCCAGACCAGGACCGCATCCCCGCTGTCCGGGTCGAGGGCGAGGCTGGGGGACACGTCACGAGCGCGATCCCACGTGCCGGGGACGATCCCCCGCTCGACGCCGCCATCCGCGCGATGCAGCGACCAGCGCAAGGCGAGCGACGGGGCCTCCGGGTTCCGCGAGACCTCCTCGACGATCAGGAGGTCGCCGCGCGGCGTGTAGACGCTGTGGGCTGCGAGCGCAGGCACCAGACCGCAAGCCAGCGCGACGGCCAGGGCACCGAAGCGGATCGTACCGTGAGACATGGCCCTTGCTCCCTTCACGGGTTCTTCAGAGCGATGATGTCGCTCACGTCGAACGTGTTCAGAAACTCCCGCAGGAACGGCAGGTGCGGGTACAGCGCCTGTAGCTTCCCGTAGTAGCGCTCCGCCACCGACTCCCGTCCGGCGCGGCTGTAGGCCTCGCCGAGCAGGTAGTAGCCGTTGCGCACGATGTCGGCGTAACCCTGTCGCTCCGCGAGCGCCAGGGCCCGCCGGCCATAGGTGATGGCGCGCCGGGGGTTCCCGGACTTCATGTAGCCGAAGCAGAGGTCCTGGCAGCTCTCCGCCACGTAGCGCTTCGAGCCGACCTCCTCGGCGAGGGTCAACGCCTCGTGGACGAGGCCGATCCCCTTCCCGTAACGCTGCTTGAGCAGCCAGCAGTAGCCGATGTTGTCGAGCAGGATGGCCTGCGAGAATCGGGTGTCCTCGTCCATTCGCCGGCGGATCTGCAGCGACCGGCGGTAATGGCGCAGGGCCTCGTCGAAGTCGCTCTGACACAGGGCGATGTTCCCGAGCAGGTTGTAACAGCGGCTCAGCCAGGTGCTGTGCCGCATGCTCCGGGCCCTCTCCAGCGCCTTCTGCGCGAAGAAGACCGCCCTATCGACGTTCTTCTGGCGCCGCAGGCTGACCGCCAGGTTGTAGGCCGCACCGCAGACCACCGCGGCGTCGGAAGACCTGAGGATGATCTCGCGCAGGCCACGTTCCGCCCGCTTGGGCTCGCCGAGCTCCAGGTAGATCACGCTCAGGTTCGAGATCGCCTTGTGGGTGAGCTCCTGGTCCCCGAGCTGCCGGGCGACGGTCACGGCCTCCTGGCTGAGCTTGAGGGCGCTGCGGTAATCACCGTGTCGGACCTCCGTCTCGATGCGACGATAGAGGTCGTCGTATGCGTTCGGATCGACCCGATGGTCCAAATCCCCTCCCCCCGTTGGGCCCTGGGCTGTGAGTCGTCTACTCGGCTCGGACCCTCTGAGTTCCGTCGTTGCCGACGAGCATGGGGCCCTCGTCGACGTCCTCCGCACTCTTCCGTCCGGGTCGCTGGTCCCCCTGCTTGACCTTGAACAGGAGGAAGTCCAGCACCTCGCGCTGATCCTCCACGTCGAGGCGCTTGAACAGATCGAGCACCTCTCCCTCGAGGCTTCCAGGCGTCGCGGGGACGGGCTCCTGGAAGAACTCGGCGATGTTCATCTCGAACACCGAGAGGATCTTGAACAAGGTCTCCAGGGAGACCTTGTACTCTCCGGTCTCCATCCGGCACAGGTCGGACTGCTGGATTCCCACCTGCGTCGCCAGGGCGGCCTGGGTCAGGTTACGCTCCTTGCGCAGCTTCCGGATGCGGAAGCCGACCAGGAGGCCGTTTTTCTTTCTGCGTGATTTCGTCGCCATCATCGCCTTCCCGGCCCGATCCCCCCCGCGGGGCCTTGTGAGCAACGCCGGGCTTCGCCTCATCATGCTACTACAACAACAATCTTCTTGACACCACCACCGGCGGGGCTTATCATCAACCGTAGCTTCAGCTCGAAAAGCCCTGTGGTGACCGGTTTTCAACAGCATACCGGCGGTGGCGATCGTCACGGTGCCCGGACGGGTCGCTGCACTTCTTGACCCCGAACCGGACCCGAGGTTCCATCGTCCGACCGACCGCCGGCAGTGCTCGAGCTCGGGGGGGATATACAGCAGAAATGCCGGGACTTACCTGCCCCTCCCGATGTCGGAAATATACGCAACCAGCATCACCCGTGTCAAGGAGAGAAATCACCGGGATCTTCGCGGAAGGGGGAGA
>JASFRI010000060.1:0-14597 GCA_050115015.1 Acidobacteriota bacterium | reverse complement strand
GGACCTCCTCGCACGGTTCCGGGCCGAGCGCCAGATCCTGGCAACGCTGGAGCACGCCCGGATCGCCCGGTTGCTCGACGGCGGCGCCACCCCGGACGGCGTCCCCTACCTGGTCATGGAATACGTTTAGGGAGAACCGATCGACGCCTACTGCGACCGCCAGCGGCTCGGGATCACCGAACGACTGCAGATCTTCCGCGCCGTGTGCGCCGCGGTCCAGCACGCGCATCGAAATCTCGTCGTCCACCGTGATATCAAGCCGGCGAACATCCTGGTGACCGCCGAGGGCGAGCCCAAGCTGCTGGACTTCGGCATCGCGAAGCTGCTCGATGCCGGGGCCGGGATGCCCCTGTCCACCCCGACGCGGACCGCGACGCGCCTGATGACTCCCGAGTACGCCAGCCCGGAGCAGGTCCGGGGGCAGCCGATCACCACCGCCAGCGACGTCTACTCCCTGGGAGTGCTGCTCTACGAACTCCTGACCGGCCGCCGACCCTACCGGCTGGAGGGTCGGAGCCTGGGGGAGATGGAGCGGGCCATCACCGAGCAGCAGCCCGAGCGGCCCAGCACCGCCGTCACACGCAATCCGCCGTCGGCCGATGCCCCGTCCACCGCCGAGGTGCTGTCCGACGCCCGGGGCGTCCGGCCCTCCGAGCTACGCCGCCGACTTGCCGGCGACCTCGACGACATCGTCCTGATGGCGCTGCGGAAGGAGCCGGAGCGCCGCTACGCCTCGGTGGAGCAGCTCTCCGAGGACATCCGCCGTCACCTGGAGGGGCTCCCGGTCGTGGCGCGAGGGGACACCTGGTCCTATCGCGCCGCGAAGTTCCTCCGGCGCAACCCGTGGGGGGCGGCCGCCGCCACGGTTATCCTGCTGCTGATTGCCGGGTCGAGCGTCCTCTTCTTCCTGCAAGCCCGGCGGATCGCCGGTGAGCGGGATCGCGCCCTGGCCGCGGAACAGGCCGCCCGGATGGAGGCGCAGACGGCGACGCAGGTGACCGACTTCCTGGTCGAGCTGTTCGAGTTCTCCTCGCCGGCGGAGGCGCGGGGGCGGGAGGTCCCGGTGCGCGAGGTGCTCGACCTCGGCGCCCGCCGTGTCCGGGGCGAGCTCGCGGACGAGCCCGAGGTGCAGGCGCGGCTGATGGCGACGATGTCCGACGTCTACGGGAGCCTCGGCCTCCACGAGACCTCACTGGAGCTGGCCACCGAGGCCCTCGAGAGGGAGAAGGCGATACACGGCGAGCGGTCCCCGGAGGTTGCTCGCTCGCTCAACCGGATCGGTGGGCTGCACCGCGTCAGGGGGGAATGGGACGCCGCGGAGGAGAGCCTCCAGGCCGCCCTGGAGATGCAGCGGGACCTGCTGGGCCCGCGGCACGACGACCTGGTGGACACCCTGAACAACCTGGGGCTCCTGCGGGACCGGCAGGGACGCTACGACGAGGCGCTGGCCTTCCACGAGGAGGCCCTCGCGATGGCGCGGGAGGTCCACGGGGAGGAAGACGAGAAAGTCTGCGGATCCGCGAACAACGTGGCCCAGGCCCTGGCGCGGAAGGGGCGCTACGAGGAGTCCTCCGCGATGCACCGGAAGAACCTGGCCATCCGCCGGGAGGCCCTCGGAGAAGACCATCCGTCCGTCGGGGTGACCCTCAACAACCTGGGTCTCGTCCTGGACAAGCTGGGCCACCACGGCGAGGCGGAGGCGGCCCTGCGCGAGAACGTGGAGCTCACCCGGCGGCTTTACGGGGAGGCATCCATCGCGCACGGAGTGGCGCTCAACAACCTCGCGTCCTCCCTCAAGGAACAGGGAAGGGCGGCGGAGGCGGAGCCGCTCCAGCTTCGCGCCGTGGAGATCTGCCGGGATCGTCTCGGGACCGAGCACCCCGAGACCCTCGCCCGCATGAACAACCTCGCCAACCTGTACCACGACCAGGGAAAGCTCGACGACGCCGAGCACATCCACCGCACGCTCCTGGAGATCCACCGGAGGGTCCTGGGCCCCCACCACCCCGCCACGGCGGGAACCCTCAACAACTTGGCGAACCTGCTCTGGGACAAGGGAGCCTACGACGAGGCGGAGCCCCTGTTCCGGGAGACCATCGAGGCGGATCTGGACTCGCTGGGGCCCGAGCACCCGTACGTTGCCATGGACTACAACAACCTCGCGGTGGTTCTCCGGGATCGGGGACGTGCATCGGATCGCCGGGAGGCGGAGGAACTGTTCCGGCGCGCCGTGAGCATCTCCCGGAAGGCGCTGGGGGAATCTCACGCCGACGTCGCGGTGTCCCTGGGGGAATACGGGATCCTCCTCTGCCGGACGGGCCAGGCGGAGGAGGGGGAACGACGGATCCGGGAGGCGCTGGGCATCTTCCAGGAGGTCCACGAGCCCGACCACTTCCAGATCGACATGTCCCGCAGCATGCTCGGCGAGTGCCTGACCCTGGAGGGGCGCTACGACGAGGCGGAGCCGCTGGTGGTGGGCGGCTACGAGTCCCTCCGCGAGAAGCTCGGCGAGGGCGCCACCCAGTCCCGACGCGCCCGGGCCCGGGCCGTAGGCCTCTACGAGGCCTGGGGACGGCCGGAAAAGGCCGTCCCCTTCCGCGTCGCCCACGGACAATAGTCCCGCCTGTACAGAGACTTACCGAACTCCATGGTCGTGCGGAGCCTCTTGCCACCGGGCCTGACATCCCGGAGAACAGGTGTCCTGGACCCACGGGAGGTTGACGCCCGGGGCCGGTCCTGTCGCCTGTACAGGTGAGCGACCCGGTTCCGTGCACCCCCGGGACAGCCATCCGGGGGAGGGACGCCAAGGGAGGAGATCATGAAGCGACCATTCCGCGTGTCCCGCTGTCTGACCCTCATCGCCGTTCTCCTGCTCCCCGGCCTCGCCGCCGGCGCGGAGCTGTGGGTGCCGCCGCGCACCGCCGGAATGGACGGGGCCTTCCAGGACTGGCCCCTGGCCGGCGCGAGCACCAGCCGCTTCGGCTTCGCCGTCCCCTCGGACCTCGTGGCCATCACCGGGGCCCGGCTGGTGATCCTGTCGGGAGAGGCCGGAAGCCTCGATTATGACGTCACGCTGTCCGCCTCCCGGAGCGACCAGCGGTTCGACCTCTACACCGACTCCGTGAGCGGGTCGGTCCTCGCCTCCAGCGGCGAGCTGGCGGAGATCGACCTGTCGACGACCCTGCAGGCGATCCCGGGCATGACGGCGGGCACCGACTACATCGCCCTGAGCGTGGACATCCCGGGCCAGGTCCGCACCGTCGGGCTGCGGCTCGCCTACCAGGCGAGTTCCGGGCCGCTGCACATCGTCGGCGACGTCGAGGGACCTCCGACCTCCGCGACGGCGCTGGGCAACTCCTCGGACCCGTTCCTGCCGGAGCACCACGTCGCGGTCATCGAGAACACCCGGGCCACGGAGAGCCCCACCGACGACGCCTATCTCAACACCGGCGGGCTCGCGATCATCCTGCACTCCCACGGCGACGACCAGCTCGACGTGTTCGACCTCGGGGCCTACGACCCGGCCCAGCACATGCTGAACACCATCAACCGGAACGACCACTTCATCTCGTTCTACCGCCAGAACGTCGACGGCAGCCAGGACATGGTCGGCCGGGTGGAGGGGATCTCGTTCTGGGACATGGGAGAGATGGGTCAGGCGCTGATCGACTTCTTCGCCCAGTCGGGGCACCTCCCGTGGAACTTCATGGAGCTGGACGTCACGTTCAACGACCCCGAGACCTGGCTGCAGTGGGAGCCGCCGACCCTGTCCCACCCCGGGTTCATGGCCCCGACCTTCGATGACGGCTCCCTCCCCTACCTCGCGTACAACAACGACAACTGCGAGTTCAATCAGGCGGACGAGCTCTGCCTCGACTTCGCGATCTACGAGGTGGACATGACCTGGCGGCCGGGCGCGCTCCCCAGGACGACCTGGGGATCCCTGGACGACCCCCTCATGGGGCTGCAGCTAGATCCCGGAAGCCTGAGTGGCACGCCTCCCATCGAGTTCGGTTCTCCGTTCCTCAAGGTCAACGACGACATGGCGCAGCAGTTTGCGCACGACGCCCTCGACTTCCTCGGCGACATCGCCGCGCCGGCGATCGAGATGAAGCTCAATCCGGTGGAGTTCATGACGAAGTACTTCTTCGCCCTGCGTGGTGGCGTGACCTACGAGTCCGGCTCCGGCGACTACGCGGAGTGGCTCGAGCGCCTCGACCCCGAGGAGACGCTGCTGCCGGCCGAGATCGTCGGCGTCTACGGCGGCAAGGTCACGCGGCGGACCGCCGGCGCCGATCACGCCATGGTGGTCTCGTACAAGCCGATCGTGCTGGGAAACATGCCTCCGGCGGAGCGCAAGGAGCGCTTCGACAAGGTGGCTTTCATGGGCCAGACATTGGTCAAGGTGATCGGCGTCGTGCGGCAGGGCGACTTCATCGTCCCCAGCGGCCGTGAGGACGGGACCGGGATCGCGGTATCCCCAGAGCGCATGAAGCCCACCGACTTCGCCCGGGTGGTCGGCGTGGCCTGGGGCTCCGGCGGCCGCGACGGCGAGCTCGGGGTCGTGAACGTGGCGGTGGGCCTGCGCCCGGTCGAGGTGGCGAAGGTCGTCGGGGCGCAGCAGGAGGCGCTCGAGGACCTGCGCCGTGACCGTGACGCCGCCGGCCAGGAGATCGCGACCCTCCGCGCCGAGATCGACTCGCTGCGGAGCGCCATGGCCGATGTCGACGCTCTGCGACAGCAGGTCCGGGCGCTGGCCGCGGCGGTGCAAGAGGTCGGGTCCGATGTCGCCCCGCGGCTGGCGAGCGTTCATCCCTGAGGAGGATGCCCGATGGAGGCCGCACGGCCCAAACGGACAGGCTCAGGGTGGTGGGAGACGGCCGTATCCGTCTCGAGAACGAGGCGCTCCGGCTGACCTGGGCGGTGACGCCGCGAAAGGAGATCGGCGTCAGCGCCACGGCGATCACGAACCCCTACATCAAGCTCGCGGGAACCCTCGGCGATCCGAACCTGACGGTGAAGCCCCTCGACGCGGTCGTGTCCACCGGTGCGGCGGTGGCGACGATGGGCCTTCCACTCCTGGCCCGGGGGATGTGGGACCGGGGCACCGCGGAGCGCAAGGTCTGCCGCCGGGCGCTCAAGCAGATCGCCAAGGAGGACGTCCGGCGAGCCGAGGCAGCCGCCCCGGCCCCCGCCCCCTGACTCCCACCCATCCCCCTCAGGGGCAGCTGCCGGACGCGTCCTTTGCCGTGGAGCCGCACCAGCCGGAGGCGGCCGGACCGTTCCGCTCCCCGAAGACGCCGTCCAGGCCCCAGCTGCTCTCGGTGCCCGCGCCGTCCGTCCCGACGACCAGGAAGAACAGATCCCCCGTGGGGACGCCGCTCCAGGCGAAGCTCCCGGCCGGGCCGATGGAACACTCCGCGCCGGTGAGGAGGTAATCGCCGACGCCCGCGAGATCCCCGAACAGCAGGTGATAGTCGTCCGCCGTGCAGGTCCCCACGTCCCACGTGAGCTGCAGCGGCCCGCCGGGCCCGGTCTCCCAGGCCACGGTGAGCGGCGACGTCCCCCCCCGCCCGTCCGGTGCCGGCGGCGGCCCCACCTGTGTGGAGCACACGCTCACGATCTCCGCGGTGACGGTGACGTTGTCGAACGATAGCCACTGATCGACGTCGTCATGGAAGAACCGCACCCGGAAATCGGGGTTCCCGGCGGCGAGGGAGGTCACGTCGAAGGTCAGGTGTCCGTTTTGATCCGCATCCGGATCCTGCCAGAGGATCTGCCAGCTCGCGCCGTCCCAGACCTCCACCGTCGCCTGATCCCCGCCGGCGCCATAGTGATAGTAGAGGTCGAGATCCAGGGTCACCGTCTGCAGATCCGCCAGATCGAGGGGGATGGACGGCGAGGTGAGGGTCGTGGAGATCGGCGGATTGCCGCAGCCGATGCCGTAGGAGCGCACGTAGCCGCCGCTTCCCGTGGCCGGCCGCTGGCCGGACAGGGTGCTGCGGCCGAACTGGCCGCAGGTCTTGCTTGCGGGCTGGTTCTCGAGCGTCCAGGCATCCAGGGCGGTCGAGGTCTCGAAGGCCTCCTGGAAGACGACGTGCGTCCCCGTACCCGGTCCCGTGGGCGCGGCGGCGATCTCGACGGTGTTGTCGTCGAAGCGGAGCGTCGACCGGTCCAGTGCCCGGACCAGATAGTGGTAGGTGGTATCGAACACGGTCGCCGCCGTATCCGTCCAGGTGGTGGTCTCCAGGTTGGACGCCACGAGATGATCCGGAGTCGCCGTCACCGGTGTGACCGTATCCCGGTAAACGAAGTACTTCACCGGCCCGGCGCAGACCGTGGACGCCGCGTTCCAGGCAAGCTGGACCGAGCAGATGGAGCTCTGCGGATCGAGCGCCGAGCCCAGGCCCTCGAAGAAGGGAACGTCCACGGCCGTCACCTCGGTCGCCATCCCGTCCCGCACCACGTCCGAGCAGGAGTCGGACTTCACCTCGCAGTTGTAGCGGTGCGTCCCGGACTCGGGAACGAGCGTGGAAGCGGTGGCGCCTGGGATCGGCAACCCGTCGTCGGTCCACTGGTAGGAGAACGTCCCGTTTCCGCCGCTCGTCGTGGCGGTCAGCGCCGGCGCGTCCTGGAGGCAGACGGTCAGCGGCCCCTCGGGCTCCACATCGACGAACGGGTTCTCGGCGCAGGCGCTTCCCGTGGCGCACGCGCCGGGAACGTCGACCTGGGTGATGGTGATGTCGTCGATCCACCAGCCGCTGCCGGTGACCGAGACGTCCGAGGACATGAGGAAGCGCAGCCGCACCCACTGGCCGCCCCAAACCGAGAGATCCGCGCCGTACACACCCCAGCCGGAATCGCTCCCGGTGAAGTAAGTGCCCGGAGGCAGGCCGCAGGCATCGGACGCGCGGACCGAGTCGACAGGGTAGCCCACTTCCAGACGGGCCCACGTCATGCCGCCGTCCGTGGAGATCTGCACCTCTCCCTTGTCCCAGCCCGTCTCGATGTCGTACTTCGAGTAGAACGTCAGCTCGCTTCCAGTACCGAGGAAGAGTTCCGGCGTCGTCAGTGCGGCACAGGTGTTGTTGCCGTAGTCTCCGGTCCGGTACGCCCCGGGTCCTGCATTCCCGCCGGTCGGCCCAAGGCTCCATGGCGCGGAGGGGATCATCTTCGCGGGCCCGGTGTCCCCCCCATCGTCGCTCCAGGTGCCGGTGGTCAGCTCGCCCAGCGGGAAGCCCGACCGCTCGACCAGGTTCGCGTCCTCGGTGCCGTTGGACAGGTCCACCGCCCGGACGACGTAGAAATACTCCGTGCCGCTGACCAGCTGGTCCACATCCGTCAGCGTCGTGCCCGCGACGCCCCCGGCGATCAGGTTGCCCGGGCCGGGCGCGAAGCCCTGGCTCGGCGAGCGGTAGACGTTGTAGGCGAGGGAGCCGCCGCACTCGGACGCCGCCTCGTTCCACGCCAGGTCCAGCGTGCAGGTTCCGAAGAAGGGGGTCTCCACGGACTGGAGGCCGTCGAACAGCGGCGCCAGCGTGCAAAGCCCGGTGGCCAGGGCGGAGACCTCGTTCACGGGATCCGACTTGCAGGCAGCGCCATCGCTGGCCACCACGATGTAGTAGTACGCAATGCCGCCGCTGACCTCGGCGTCGACGTAGGTGTACGGATCGCCGCCCGCCATCCCCTGGGAGGTATCGGGTACCGTCGCGATGGTGTCGTAGGGCCCCCCGGGCGTCCGGGAACGGCGGACCAGGTACTCCGTGACCGTGGCCAGCTCCGAGTCGTCCCAGCTCACGTCGATGCGGTTATCCCCGTTCACCATCGCGTCGACCGGAGGGGGGAGTGGCGCGAGATCGCAGCCACAGGCCTCGAAGCGGAACGAGGCGATCTGCGTGCGCCAGCTCGAAGAAGTATTGTCCTCGCCGGTGAACCAGAAGGTGCAGTCGTCGGCGGGGTCGAGGCTCATCGCCGCGTAATCCCCGTACCGGTTCGTGGCGCTCGAAGCCGTGCCGGCGTGGATCGAGGTCTCCGGCACCGTCATCACTCCCGGCGGATCATCCGCCAGCCGGCCCGTGTAGCGCAGGCTCGGGAACGTGGAGGAAGAGCTGACGTTGTAGCCGATGACGATGTTGCCGGACTGGTCCATGGCGCTCGGCGGCATCCACCGGCTGTCGTCGTCAATGGAGTAGGTGCCCTCCTGGTAGAGGGTCCAGCCGCTTCCACCGCTCCGCCGCAGCTCGAACCAGCGGACGCCTCCGTGATCCGTCATGTCGACGTCGACGACGAAGCTGCCGACCAGCGATTCGTGATCGTCGTGCACGTAATACTGGACCCGCAGCATGATCACCTCGCGGAGCGGGTCCAGGGTCGTGCTCGTCCCGGGCTGCTGGAAGCAGTAGAACGACGTCAGCCCGCACAGGTCCGAGTCGAACTCCGCGACGTCGATGCTCGGCTCGGTGATGAGCGACGAGCTCGCCGGCGTGACCCAGTCAACGTCGAAGCCCCACATCTCCAGCAGGTCCGCCGGCGCCGCGGGACCGGAGTGTACCTCGGTGTCGCGATGGCGCATGATGATCGCGGGCGAACCCGCCGGCGGGGGCTCCGGCCCGTCCGCATCGGCGGGTGTCAGGGACTCGAACCCGAAACCAGGGAGGCCCGGCACGGTCACCCGCTGGAAGGTCGAGGCCGCCCCGGTCAGCATGGCGCCGCGGTTCAGCGCGTAGATGCCGGGTCCGCCGTCGTTGGCCGTGACGATGTACGAGCCCGCGCCACCGTTGCGGTCGGTCGCCCAGACACCGTACTTCGGGTAGTCGGGGAAGGACGGTGCCGTGAAGCCGTAGTGGAACCAACCGCCGGCGACCGGATCGGGAGTCTGCGAGATGTACACGCAGAGGTTGTTCCCGGAGCTGGAGAACTCGCTCAGGAGCCACCGATCCGCGGAGCGATCGTAGAGCACGATCGGATCGCCGTATCCCGTCGCGCAGAATCCGGTGCCCAGGCTGTCGAGGTCGAAGCTGGCGAGGAGATTCGGGACCGGCTCGGCCTTGTCATAGATGTTGATCCGGGCGCCGCCGCCGGAGTTCACCGACTGGATGTAGTGGTTCGGGCCCACGTCGCCGACGGTGTCCGGGGGGCTCACGCCGGTGTACCCCTGTCCCGGGAAGTTCCGGGACGGCACCGTGATCACCGCGAGCGCCTCGCCCCCCGCCTCCCGTTGCGCCTCCAGGAGCGGGTCCGGACCCGTGGGATACCCCTGGGGCATCTCGGTTCCGGGCTTCGGGTACACGCGACGCGGGATCTCCTTGATCGGATCCCCGGGCCGCCACTCCCTGGGAAGCGGCAGGTCCCGCACGTCACCATCGAAGATCGAGGGCGTTACCGGCGAGCCCAGCTCGAGGCGTGGCCGCTCCCCATCGTCCTTGGCAGCGGCCGGCAGGGCCAGCAGGAACGCAAGGCATGGCAGGAGAAGGAGCGGGATGGCAGGGGCGAGCGCACGGACCCGCGCACGGATAGCTGGCAGCATGTCGCACCTCGGATGGGGGTTCATGAACCCTCGTCAGGGTAAAAGTCCTTCTGCAGCCGGAACAGGCGGATGGGCCCCTGCTTGCTGGCAAGCCGGAGCTCCGCGGCGCCCGCTCCGATGATCGCGAGAGCCCGCTTGCCGGGCTCCTGGAACCTCAGGTGCTCGATCTCCAGCGAGAAATCGGTGCTGATCTCGCCGGAGGTGGCGATGTCGACCTTGAGGTCCGCGTCCTCCCAGACGTGGACCTGGATCTCCCCGGTCTCGGTCTCCAGGACCTGGGGGTCGGCGGTCGCGCCGGTCAGCAACGTCGCGGTGATGGTCCCGCGCCGGGTCTCGATGCCGATGGGGCCGTGGATCTTGCGGACCGTCACGTTGCCGGCGACGGAGACCGCCTTGAACGCGCCCTCCAGGCCCTTGGCCTCGATATCACCCTTGACGGTCCGGACCTGGAGGGAGATGCCGCTGGGAACGTAGACCACCAGGTCCACGCGATCGCGCCGTGCCGGCCCCGGACCGGCCTCCGACTCCCCGGCGCCGCCCGTGACGCGCACGTCGAGGCCTGCCGCAGCTTGATCGCGGTGAACCACCAGTTCCGGAAGGTCCTGATCGAGGCGCTGGAAGGTGGCCAGGAGCTCGATGCGGTTCTCGTACCCCCCGAACCGGGCGTAGACGTTCCCGAAGGGGTTGTCCACGAGCAGTCGCCCGCCCGGCTCGACGGACTCGAACCACTGAGAGGTCGTGCGCTTGAAGCTGGTGGGAGCGGCCGCAGGATGGCACAGGAGAGCACTGCCCGCCAGCAACGCAGGCAGGAGGATGATCCACCGTGGCGTCTGGCGCAAGGCCCCCCCGACCTTTCTCAGATGTCCCATGATAGCCGGAAACCCGCGCCAGTGCAAGCAATCGGGTCGCCGTGCCTCAGACTTGTCCGGCAGGGGACGTCCGGCGGCCGGCCGTGGCCCTCATCGCTGGTTCGAGGCGACCCCGGCGACGGGCTCCGGTGCAAGCCAGGCCAGGCCGTGACTTTCCACGGAGCCCCGGAACTCCAGCTCGATGACGACCTCCTTGCTGGCCTTGAACATCAGCACGCTCGGGTCCTTCATGCCCCACTCGACGTAGGGGACCGTCAGCGTCGCCGTGCCGGCGATCGAGTCGCCGGAGACGAGGACCTCCGCGGGCATGCGGACCTCGTGGGAGGCGCCGTGGATCTCCATCGTGCCGATGAGCTCGATCCGGCTCTCCCCCGGCGCGAGGGTGCCCTCGAAGGCGGTCGGATGGAACACGATGTCAGGGTAGGTATCGCTCTCCAGGACCTGGTTGTGCATCTTGCGGTCCCGGCGCTTGTTCTCCGTCGAGGCGGTCGTGGCGTCCACCACCACGCGGCCGGAGATCTCCCGGGTGGTTGGATCGAAGCGGATGTCGCTCTCGCGCACCGCCATCGAGCCGTGCACCTCGTGGAACGTCGTGTCGAGGGTGAAGGCCACCGACGCGTCCGAGAGATCCAGCGGCAGCATCTGCCTCGAGGACGCCGCCGGCAGGAGGCCGACCGCGATCAGGCCTCCGGCCAATAGCGCAGCACGGGACACTCGGGAGCTCACGGGTCGGTTCATCTTCCGTCCTCCGGTCCCCGACCGGTCGGGGAGCGTGAATCCAGTTTCACGGGACCTCCCAGCCCTGCGGAGTCCGCGGATCCGGCAAAGGAGAGCCGCGGTGCAGGGCTCATCAGGGGAAGTGCGCGGGTGTGAAGCGCCAGCAGGTTCGAGAACACCGCCGGAACCGCCGCCAGTCCCTTCAGGATCGCCCGGCGGAGCCCGGGGTGCCGGTCCACCGCGAGCAGCAGGGCACCCATGGCGACCGGAAGACGCATGAGACGACGATGGCGGCGGGCATAGGCTTCCAGGTCCTCGTCCAGGAGCGCACGGGCCAGCGCCACGGCCTGGTGCAGTGCCACGGTGATCCCCTCGCCGGTGATGGCGTCCACCGAGCCGGACGCCTCCCCCACCAGCGCCACCCGGTCCCGCACGACCCCGGGGTTCCGACGGGTGACCGTGACGTCTCCCAGATCGCCGGAGATCTTCCGCGCGCCGACGAGACGGCGGCTCAGTACGGGAAACTGCGCCAGCGATCCGTCCAATCCCGCCGAGGGGTCGTCGAGAAGCAATGCCAGGCAGATCCGGTCCTCGCCAACGGGCGTGACGTATGCCTCGCAGCCCGCGCCCCAGTGGACCTCCACGAGATCGGACCAGGGGCGAATCTGGTAGTGCCGGCGTAATCCGATCCTCTGGTGGCGCGGGGGAGCGTCCAGTCCCAGCGCCTGACGGATCCGGGAGTTCTTCCCGTCCGCCCCGATCACCCATCGTGACCGGACCCGGCCGTCCTGCAGCTCCACGCCGTCGGGGCGCAGCCCCAAAACCCTGCGCTCCCAGAGGAAGCGCACGCCCAGATCCCCGGCACGGCGCATCAGGGCCTCGTGCAGAACCGTCCGCCGGACGCCCAGACCGTTCCCTTTGCGAAATCTGGCTTGCGCCTCCACGTCCCCGTCGACGAACCGGATCCCGCGAAAGGAAAACCCGCTTCCGAGGGGGATGTGGACCCCGAGCTCTCCGAGCAGCGAGACCCCGTCGGGCATCAGCCCCTCGCCGCAGGCCTTGTCGACGGGCGGACGCCTCCGATCCGCGAGCGCCACGCGGAATCCCGCCAGCCGGGCCGCGATCGCCGCCGCGAGACCCGCCGGCCCGCCACCCGCCACGAACACGTCGGTATCGACGACGGTGCGACCCGCGGCGGTCACCAGCGCACCAGGATCAGCTCGGAGCAGAAGCCCGGTCCCATGGCGAGCATCAACCCGTAGGATCCCTTCTCCGGGCGCTGGTTCGCCATCGTCTTCTTCAGGACCTGCAGCACCGAGGCGGAGGAGATGTTCCCCAGCGTGGCGAGGCACTCCCAGGACACGCTCATCGCCCCGGGCTCCAGGCCGAGGGAGCTCTCCATGGCGGACATGACCTTGGGCCCCCCCGTGTGGGCCATCCAGGTCCGGATGTCCGAGCGACGCAGGCCGGCGTCGGCGAGGAACCGATCGACGTCCCCCCTCAGGTGTTCCCGCACCAGACCGGGGATCTCCGGAGAGAGGATCAGCCGGAAGCCCTTCTCGGAGATGTCCCATCCCATCGCGTGCTCCGTGTCCGGATAGAGGACCGATCGCGTGGCGACGATCGAGGGACCGGTGACCTCCGCGTCGCCTCCGACCAGCACCACCGCGGCGGCCCCGTCGCCGAACAGCCCTGCGGCGATCATGTTCGCGGGGGAGGTGTCATCCATCTGCAGGGTCAGGGAGCACAGCTCCACCGACAGGAGGACGACGACGCCGGAGCCAATCCCCTGGATGAGATCCGCGGAGCGCGCCAGGCCCGAGGCCCCCGCGACGCAGCCCAGCCCGAACAGGGGGAGGCGGCGCACGTCACGGCGAAGTCCGAGCCGGTTGACCAGCCGGGCGTCGATGGACGGGGTTGCGATGCCCGTCACGGACACGAACACCAGCGCATCGACATCGGTGGCCTCGAGGCCGGATTTCTCCAGGGCGTCTTCCAGGGCGCGAGCTCCCAGCTTCTCGGCGATCTCGATCCAGAGGCGGTTGGTCGCTCCCCACGGGCGGGGGCGGTAGGCCTCCAGCGGCAGCGCCAGATGCCGGTACTGCACGCGGGTGTTCCGGTGCAACCGTTCGAGCTTGCGGAGATCGGCGCCGGTGCCCTTCCAGACCGCCTTCAGCGCCTCCAGCATCTCGGTCTGGGAGTGGTAGTGGTCCGGGAACGCCTCTCCCACCGCGGCGATCCGGGCCATGGGCCCGCGCTTTCCCGGCTGCGCCTCCGGAACGGCGGCTGTCGGGCTCGGACTTGTTGACATTCGTGACTCCTCCGGACCGTGTCGTCGGTCCCAGCAAACGTTAGCGCAGCTGGATGAAACCGCGCTCACGCTCCCATGACGATTTCGTAATCGAGGCTCCGGGGACTATCCTCGCCCGGGCGTGACCCCGGCGGCCCTCGCGAGACGGCCCCCCTGGACCGGGCCGGGCTTGCGGGGGAAGGAGATCCGCACGATGGCCCCCCCGCCGGGCGCGTCGAGGATCTCCGCGTCCCCCCCGTGGGCCTGCCCCACCGAGCGAACCAGGGCAAGCCCGATGCCGAATCCGCCGGTGGAGGCTCCCTTGCTCCAGCGCTCGAAGGCCCGGGACCGGAGCTCCGGGGGGAAGCCGGGACCGTCGTCGGCCACGCCGAGCGACACCGTGTCCCCGCTCCCCTCCACGGTCACGTGGACGTGGCAGCCCGCGGGGAGGTGCTGGATCGTGTTGTCCAGCAGGTTCGCCAGGGCCCGCCGGGTCAGGTCCGGGTCGACGATCGCCAGCGTGTCTCCCCGGGCGGAGACCTCGAAGTCGAGCCCATGCTCCTCGCCGGCGGCGCGGTAGACGTCGACCAGCTCGAGGGACATCTCTTGCAGATCGACGGCCTCGCGGTGGAGGCGAAGCGCCCCGGCGTCGGCCTCCGCGAGATCGAGGGACGTGGTGAGGGTGCGCAGCAGCCGGTCCAGGCCGTCGATGGCGCCGACGGCGGCCTCCTCCAGCTGCCCGGGATCGCCGCGGGTCAGGGCCAGCTCCAGGTTGCCGCGGAGCGCCGTGACCGGGCTGCGCAGATCGTGGGCGAGGGCGTCCGCCATGGTGTGGACCTGGCTCACGGAATCCTGGATGCGATCGAGCATCTCGTTGAAGGTCCTCGAGAGCTGGGCGATCTCGTCGCGCCCTCCCCGGAGGGGAATGCGACGGTCGAGCCGCTCCGTGCCGATGGCCGCCGCGGTCTCGGTGATCCCCTCCACCCGGGCCAGGATCCGGCGGGCCGTGAGCCACGACACGGCGAGCCCGAGGAACAGGACGACCATCCAGACCGCCAGGAACGTCCCCTCGATCCGTCGCAGGAGCTGCAGGGCGCTCTGATCCACGAAGCCCAGGAACACCTCACCGCCCTGCGGTCCGGCCCGCATGACCACCCGGAACGGCACATCCCATCCCGGGATGGGCAGGGACCAT
>JASFRI010000059.1:0-14765 GCA_050115015.1 Acidobacteriota bacterium | reverse complement strand
CGAGGTCAGCTATACCGTCGACCCGTCGTCCGGACGGCCGGGGGGGGTCGGACTGCATCTCCACGAGTTCGACCTGGAGGCCGCGCGGCGCGCGCGGGCGGCGATCCGGGCGCACCAGAACGACGAGCTGCTGCGCCCGCCGGAGCAGCGGGGCGCGGTCCGGATCCCCGCCAGGCTCCGGGTCCGCTACCGCGGCCGGAAGGCGTTCGAGCAGGGACTGACCCGGGATATCAGCAACGGCGGTGCGTTCCTCCGGACCGATGAGCCGTATCCGGTGGGAACGGCGCTGGACCTGGTGTTCGTCCGGCCGCCGGACGGGCGCGAGCTGCTCGTTCCCGCCGAGGTGGTCCGGGATCCGGTGATCCTCGACGGCAGGGGCCCCGGCATCGGGATGGGGATCCGTTTCCGGTCGATGGACGTGCGCGAGCGCCGGAACCTGGAGCGTTTCGTCGGATACGTCGACCTCCGACGGCGCGCTCACACCGCGGCGGAGGTGCGCGGCCGGCTGCAGGATGCCGGCGTGGAGGGGATCATCCACCTGTTCTGCGGCACCGATCGGTCCGGGGAGCTCGTCCTGCGGGCGCGGGACGGTGCCGGACGGATCGAATTCCGGGATTCGCGGATCCTGCGGGCCGAGCTGCCGGAGGCGGGGGTGCACGGCGAGCGCGCCCTGTTCCGGATGATGACCTGGGAGCAGGGGGACTTCGAATACCGCCGCCGGGCGGTCCCGGAGGGAGGCGACCTGGAGCGGCGCGGGGCGCAGCTGGTCCGCGAGGGGCTGCAGATCCGCGCCCGCCTCGCCGCCTGGCGCCAGCGACTGCCGGGCTCGCGGCGGATCGCCCCGGGGCCCCGCTGGCAGGCGGTCCGGCTCGAAGCCGTGCCACAGACGTTGCGGCCGTTCCTGGAGACCCTCCCGACCTGTCCCACCGTGGCGCAGAGCCTCGACCGCCTGGGCCGCAACGACCTGGACGCCTACCGCATTCTCGGGACGTTGCACCAGCGGGGGCTGATCCGTCTTCCGTCCGCAGCCCCCGGCCGTTGACCTCCACGCAGGTCCGGCCGTAGGATCCTTCTCCACCGCGCCGTCTCCCGGCGCGGGCCCCCTTTTCCGCGAGGTGGATCCGTGTCCCGCCCGGATGTCCTCATCGTCGGCGCCGGCGTCATCGGGCTCGCCGTCGCCCGGGACCTGGCGTCCCGGGGACTCGACGTCGTCGTCCTGGACCGCACCCGTCCCGGAGCCGGCGCCTCCTGGGCGGCGGCGGGAATGCTCTCACCGCACCTCGTGCGGCAGTCCGGTGCGGGGCAGCGGGCCTTCCTGCGGCTTGCCGCCCGCAGCCTGGAGCTGCACGACGGCCTCGCCGGCGCCCTCCTGGAGGAGTCGGGGATCGACGTCCAGCGCGACCGCGACGGCATCCTCGAGGTGGCACCGGACGAGGAGCGCGCCCGGGACCTGGAGCAGCGGCTGCAGATCCGAGCGGCGGTGGGGCTTCCCGCCCGCTGGCTGACGGCGGCAGAGGTCCTGGACCTCGAGCCCGGCCTTCGTCCAGGACTCTACGGGGGAGCCCACCACCTCCGTGACGGTCACCTGGACGCCCGCAGGCTCTGCCGTGCCCTGGGGCGAAGCGCCCGGCTGGCGGGGGCACGCACCGAGACCGCCGCCCCGGTGGCCAGGCTCTGGCTCGGGGGGGGGAAGGTCCGCGGCGTCGTCGCCGACGGTGAGCGGCGCGAGGCCGGTCGGGTGGTGATCGCCGCGGGCTGGCGCTCCGGCGAGCTCGCGCCGCCGGGGCGGCCGCCGCTGCCGCTGGAGCCCGTGCGAGGCCAGATCCTGACGCTGGAGGAGGCCCGGGGGCGGGTCCGGCGGCCGATCCTCTCGCCGGACGGCTATGTCGTGCCGCGGCCGGGGGGCCGGGTCCTCGCCGGCAGCACCCAGGAGGCCGGCGAGCGGGATCCCCGGCCCACGCTGGCGGGGGTGGCGGTCATCGCGGCGATGGCCGGCGCCCTGGTCCCGGGCCTGGCGGATCGCCCCTTCGGCACCGCCTGGGCCGGCCTGCGGCCCTTCACGCCCGACGGCCTGCCGATCCTGGGGATCGACCCGGAGCACGAGGCGTTGATCTGGGCGACGGGCCACGGGGCGAACGGCGTGCTGCTCGCCCCGGCCACCGCGGAGTGGGTCGCGGGGCTCGTCGCCGGGACGGGGCCACCCCAGGATCCCTCGGCGTTCCGGCCGGATCGCTTCACCGGGTCGTCGTCCGCGGGCAGCCCCGGCGGGCCTGTGGCATAATCCTCCACCGGTCCGCCGAGGGAAGGCGTTCCGGACACACCTGAGGAGACAGGATGCAGGAGAGCCACGCGGCCTCCTCCCGGGATCGGGAGCGGCTGCTCGAGATCGAGGCCAAGGTGGACCGGCAGGAGCGGCTCAGCTTCGAGGACGGGGTGTTCCTCTACCGGACCCCCGAGCTGACCACGGTGGGCCGGCTGGCGAACAAGGTCCGCGAGCGCCTGCACGGCGGCCGGACCTACTACAACGTCAACCGCCATCTGAACCCCACGAACATCTGCTACGTGGAGTGCGGGCTGTGCGCCTGGGCGCGCAAGCCCGGCGAGGATGGCGAGTACCTGATGAGCATCCAGCAGGCGGTGGATCATGCCGCCGAGACCTGGAGCGAGTCGGTCACGGAGTTCCATATCGTCGGTGGTCTTCACCCGACGCTCCCCTTCGAGTACTACGTCGATCTGCTCCGAGCCCTGCGGGAGCGGTTTCCCGGGGTGCACCTCAAGGCCTTCACGATGGTGGAGATCGAGTGGCTGGCCCGGCGAGCCAAGCGGACCATCCGCGAGACCATCGAGATCCTGAAGGAGGCCGGCCTGGGCTCCTGTCCGGGCGGCGGCGCCGAGATCCTGGCGAAGCGGGTGCGCGACATCATCTGCACGAACAAGATGACGGGGGAGGAGTGGCTCGACGTCAGCCGGATGGTGCATCAGGCCGGGATACGGTCCAACGCCACGATGCTCTACGGCCACGTCGAGACCGACGAGGAGAGGGTGGATCACCTGGTGCGGCTGCGGGAGCTCCAGGATGAGACCCGCGGCTTCCAGGTCCTGATCCCGCTGGCGTTCCATCCGGAGAACACGGCCCTGTCCCACCTCCCGCCGACCACCGGATTCCAGGACCTGAAGAACATCGCGGTGTCGCGGCTGATGCTGGACAACTTCGACCACATCAAGGCCTACTGGATCCAGATCGGGCCGCGGATCGCCCAGATCGCCCTGCGGTTCGGCGCCGACGACCTGGACGGGACGATCATCGAGGAGACGATCACCCACGCCGCCGGGGCGCGCACCGACGCGGGGATGACCCATGACGAGATCGAGCGCCTGATCCGGGCGGCGGGAAGGGAGCCGGTGGAGCGGGACACCCTCTACCGTCCGGTGGTCCGGGACGGGCAGGGAGCGGTGGCGACGGCCCCCTGAGGCGCCTGCCTACTTCCCCTCCCGGCGCTTGCGCCAGGTCAGCCGGCCGATGAACCGGTTGAGGGGGTGGCTCCGGGGGAGGAAGGAGAAGAACGGCTTCCGCCGCATCCCGGCGATCTCCAGCATCCTCCGGAACGCCTTGCGCTCCGCCGCGGGGGCGAGGTGGAACCCGCGCCGGAAGGCCGCGTGCGCCTCCGCGCGGTTCCCCGCCTCCAACTCCACCCGGCCCAGGTTCATCCAGATGCTGTGATTGTAGAACTCCTGCTCCGCGGCCTTGCGGCAGAGGGTCAGCCCCTCCCGGACCTTTCCCCCCTGCATCGCCAGGCAGAGGCCGTAGTAGGAGCGGTACCGCGGGTCCACCGGGCCGTCGGTCTGGGAGCGGGAATCGAGGGTGACCGCGGCCTCGAACAGGGCCAGGGCCTCCTTGGGCTTGCGGTTCTGGAAGGCCAGCAGGGCCTTCTTGAAGCTCTCCTCGGCGGGCTTGCACCGGAGCATCGGCTCCTCCCGGCGGCACGGGCCGCGAGACGCCGGAGGCGCAGGACTCCCGCCGGTGAAGCACTTCGAGCCCGGGGCCTTCCGGATGTCTGGGAGGCCAATGTAGGGTCGCCGGACGGCGCGCGCCACCGCTCGCCACGGCTCAGAAGAGCGCTGCCTGCCCGTCTGGCGGCGATTCGGGGCGGAAGGCGGCGGCGGATGCCGGGGGGAGGCGCTCCTCCAGCCCGTGGCGCCTCCGGGCGCCCTGGAACAGCCCGGCCAGGTGTGCCGCGTACGCGCCCTCGCCTCGCATCCGCGACCCGAAGCGGGCGTCCGAGATCCGACCCCCGCGGGTGTCACGGATCCGACCCAGGATCTTCTTGCGGCGCTCCGGCAGGTGCCGGGCGAGCCAGGCGTCGAAGAGGGCGTCCACCGGTGGGGCGAGCCGCAGCAGGATGTAGGAGGCCGCCCGGGCTCCCGCCGCCGCGGCCCGCTCCAGGATCGCGGGCACCTCGTGGTCGGTCAACCCCGGGATCAGGGGCGCGACGAGGACGTTCACCGGGATGCCTGCGACCGCCAGGGCCTCGACGGCGGCCAGCCGCTGCTCCGGTGCCGCGGCCCGGGGTTCCAGCCGCGCGGCCAGGGCCCGGTCCAGCGTGGTGATCGAGATGTGAACGCGGGCGGCGTCCCACGAGGCGAGCTCCGCGAGCACGTCGATGTCGCGCCGCACGAGCACGTTCTTCGTGATGATCCCCGCCGGGTTGCGGAAGTCCCGGAGGACCTCCAGGCAGCTCCGGGTCAGCCCGAGCCGCCGTTCGACCGGCTGGTAGGGATCCGTGTTGCCGGACAGCGCGATCACCTCCGGAACCCATGCGCGGCGGGACAGGGCCCGCCGCAGCAGCTCCGGCGCCCGGTCCTTGACGAGGATGCGAGTCTCGAAGTCGAGCCCGGCGCTGAAGCCCAGGTACTCGTGGGAGGGACGGGCGTAGCAGTAAGCACAGCCGTGCTCGCAGCCCCGGTACGGGTTGACGCTGAAACGGAAGGGGACATCCGGGCTGTCGTTCTCCGCGAGGATGCTGCGGCTGGCGTCGCGGTAGAACCGGGTCGGCTCCCGGGGCGCCTCCTCACCGGGTTCCGGCGGGTCCGGCTCGAGGTGCAGGGGCTCGTAGCGGTTCGCCGGGTTGTCGGGGGTGCCCCGCCCTCGCAAGCGGCTACTCGTTTCGCATGGCCTCCACCGGGTCCAGCCGGGCGGCGCGCTGGGCCGGGTAGAGCCCGAAGACGATCCCGATCCCCGCGGAGAACAGCACCGCCAGGAGCGTCCAGCTCACCGGGACGTCGGCGGGGAGGTGGATCAGCCGGCCGATGAGCTCGGCGATCGCCACGCCGGCGACGATCCCGGCCAGGCCGCCGATACCGGTGAGGGTCGCCGCCTCGATCAGGAACTGGTAGAGGATGTCCATCCGGTTGGCCCCGAGCGCCTTGCGGATGCCGATCTCGCGGGTGCGCTCGGTGACCGAGACCAGCATGATCGCCATCACGCCGATCCCGCCCACCATCAATCCGATGGACGCGATCACCGCGAGGACGAGACCGATGGGGCCGGTGACCTGGCTGACGAACTCCTCGATGGCATCGGCGGGGATCACCGCGAAATCGTCGTCGTCCCCCGGACGAAGGCCGTGGCGCTGGCGCATCAGGGCGGTGATGTCGTCCTGGACATCCTCCACCGAGGCCCCGACACGCGGGACGGCGGCGATGTTGACCTGGTCGGTATCCTGGCCCCAGTTCCTTCGGAAGGTGGTGTAGGGCACGATGGCGTAGTTGTCCGCGAGGCGGCCGAACAGGTGGTGGCGGGGCTGGAACACCCCGACCACCGTGAACGCCTCGCCGCGGATGCGGATGCGTTTGCCGATGGGGTCCACGTTCGGGAACAGGTCCTGCCGCGGCCCGGAGCCCAGCACCACGACCCGGGCCCCCCGGTGCACCTCCTGGGACGTGAACATCCGCCCCAGCTCGATCTCGATGGTGTACACCAGCGGGAAGTGGCTGGAACCGCCGATCACCGCCACGATGCCGGTCTTCTCCCCCTCGTAGCCCAGGATCGTCCGCCACTGCGGCTGCTGCTGGAAATCCGCCAGCCGGATCGACGGGATCTCGGTCCGGATGGCCTCCAGGTCCTGCGGCGTGAGATCCGGACGGTGACGATACTGGCGCGGATCCCCCCCCACCAGGAAGTTGAACTTCGCCACGTTGAGCACGACGTTGTCCGAAGACCGCAGGTCCTGCGAGAACTTCTCCCCCAGTCCGAAGAGGATCGTGACCATGCCCATGAGGGTGGTCACCCCGATCCCGACCCCGAGGATGACGAGCCCGGAGCGCATCTTGTGGCTGCGCACCGTGTTCAGCGCCATGCGCATGCTCTCCACGAGCTTCGTGGTCAGGGACCGCCTATTCATGCCGCAGGGCCTCGATGGGGTCCAGGCGCGCGGCCTGGCTCGCAGGGTAGATGCCGAAGAAGACCCCGGTGCCGACGGTGACCAGCATCCCGGCGACGATGGCCCAGGGGGCGATCGTGTAGGGAAGCGGCGTGAAGGCGCCCACGATGGACGCGACGATGAACCCCGCGGCGATGCCGATCAGCCCTCCCGTGGACGACAGGGTCATCGACTCCACCAGGATCTGCCACAGGATCGAGCTGCGCTTGGCCCCCAGCGCCTTGCGAAGGCCGATCTCGCGGATGCGTTCCGTCACCGAGACGAGCATGATGTTCATGATGATGATGCCGCCGATGACCAGCGAGATGGCGCTGATGCCGATGAGGGACATGAAGATGGTCTGGGAGATGCTCTCCCACAGCGACACCAGGCCCGCGGAGGTCGTGACCTCGAAGTCGTTGCGCTCCCGGGGGCGCAGGCTGTGGCGGATCCGCATCACCGTCGTGATCTCGCTGACGGCATCCTGGATGCGGTCGATGTCTCCGACCTTGATCAGCACGTCGATCGAGTCCCTCGTGCCGTAGATCTTCTGGTACGTCGTGATGGGGATGAAGAGCCGCCGGTTCTGGCTCCGCCCGAGCACGGAGGGCTGGTCGGCGAGCACCCCCACCACCCGGAAATGCCGGCGGCCGATCTTGAGGGACCTCCCCAGGGGATCCTGGTCCGGCCAGAGGGCCTCGGCGATCTCCGGTCCGATGACCACCACCGGCGACTTCGCCTGCACCTCCACGTGGGTGAAATGGCGCCCCTCGGCGATGTCCATCTTCCCGAAGGATGGATACGTCGCATAGCGGCCGTAGAGCTGGATGCCGTCGATGTAGCGCTCCCGGTACGTGACCCGGTCGGAGGTGCTCAGCTGGGCATCGATCTCGTCCGCCAGGACCAGGTTGTCCCGCAGGTAGTCGACGTCGCGCAAAGTGATCCGCGGGTTCCGGAGCGACTCCAGGAACTCGTCCAGGCTTCCGAGGATCTTCAGCTGGTCGACTCGCGTCAGGGTGACGATGCCGCTGCCCTGTCCGGCGACGGTCTCCTTCATGTAGCTGTCCATGCCGCCGAGGATCGAGACGATGGCGATCACCGAGGAGACGGCCACCACGTTGGCGAGCAGCGTGAGGAACGTGCGCAGCTTGTGGGCCGCGATCGACCGGAGCGCCTGGCGGATGCCGTCGAGGAGCAGCATGCTCAGTCCGCGGCGCTCTCCGCCCCGTCGTCCTTCTCGCCGTCCTTGATCTTCACCGCATCACCGTCCTTGAGGTTCCGGATCGCCGAGAACGGCCCGGAGACCACCTCATCGCCGTCCTGGATCTCCCCGGAGACCTCGAAGAACTTCTCGCCGGCGATCCCGACGTCCACGGGGACGAACACGGCCTTGCCGTCCCGGACGACGAAGATCCCCTCCTTCTCCCAGCGGGCGGGATCCTCCTCCTCGTCCTCCTCCGGCGCAGGGACCGGGCGCCCCTCCTCCGGCGGCGGCACCTCGCGGGCGTCGGGGGCGGTCTCGCGGCTGTCGGCCAGGACGACCCCCTCCTCGGGCTCCCCGGACTCGTCCTCCTCCTCCTCCTCCGGCCGCACCTCCCGGATGGTCAACGACTGGATCGGCACGCCGAGCGCGTCCTCGCGGATGGCGGTGGTGATGGACGCGGTGGCCGACAGGCCGGGACGTATGGTCTCGGGCATCTCCAGCAGCCGCACCGTGACCTTGTAGTTGGCGGCCGACTGGGGCTGTCCGGCGGACGACGCCCCCTGGACGGAGCTGTTGGCGATGCGGATCACCTTCCCGGCGAAACTCCGGTCCGGGAAGGCGTCCAGCTCGATGGTGGCCTCCTGGCCGAGCCGGATGTTCACCACGTCGGTCTCGTCCACCTCGACCTCGGTCTCCATGGACGACAGGTCCGCGATGGTCATCAGGAGGGACCCGGCGTTGTTCAGGGTGCCGGAGATGGCGGTCTCGCCGACCTCGGCGTTCTTCCGGATCACGATGCCGTTCATCGGCGACAGGATGCGGCACTTGTTCAGGGCGTCGCGGGCCTCCTCCACGGAGGCGCGGTTCTGGTTGACGTCGTACTCGGCGGCGGTCAGGTTGGCCTTGTTGACGTCCAGATCGGCCTTCGCCTGATCGTAGTCGGCCTTGGGGAGCAGGTTTTGGCGGTAGAGCTCGGACCGGCGCTCGAATTCCAGCTGGGCGCGCTCCAGGTTGGCCTTCGCCTGCTCCTTGCGGGCGACCGACGAGTCCAGCGCCGCCTCCGCCCGCGCCGCCCGCTGCTCGTACTGGGTCGGATCGATCTGGATGAGGAAGTCCCCGGTGTGGACGATGTCGCCCTCGTCGGCGCCGACGGCGACGATCCGGCCGATCACGTCGCTGGAGATGTCGACGGAGACCGAGGGCTCGATCTGGCCGGAGGCCTCCACGATGGCGACGATGCGGCGGCTCTTGATGGGCTCCACCTCCACGTCCGTCGTCGCGATCCGCTCCGAGCGCAGGTTGAAGTACGCCGCGATCCCGAGGACCGCCGCGACGCCGATGCCGATGAAGATCTTCGTTCTTGTGGTCATGAGGCCCTACCGTGACTCAGGAGAAGGCGGCCCGGAACCCGAGCTGGATGCCCGCGCCGATCAGGAACACCACGATGGCGATGGCCATCCCGGCGCCGGTGGAGAGCTTCGAGACCTTCGCCACGCCGATCCCGGAGACCACGGTGCTCCAGATGTTGAAGATGTCCAGCAGCGCTAGGGCCGTGTAGGTCATCGACGTCACCTGGAGGTCGGGGAGGAACATCGCCGGGCCGAAGGTCACCCCCATGACCGTGTTCTTGGAGACGATGAGGGGGGCCTTCACGAGGAACTGCAGGCACGGGTTGAGGAAGCCGATGAACAGGATCATCGAGAGCATCCCCTTGTACGTGGGCTCCCCTCCGAGCAGGTGACCCGCACCCCAGTAGATGAGCGCGAAGAAGAGGCTGAAGAGCAGGATGAAGATCGGGGGCACCACGGTGCCGATGATCCGGGCGGCGGGGCTGTTGGCGAACGCCAGCTGGGCCTCTTGCTGCTCCTCCGGGAGATTCTGGAACCGGGGCGACTGGGCGGCCGCCGCCAGCTGGTCGGCGGTGCTCGCGGGCGTGATCACCCAGAAGATCGCCGCCAGCAGGAGCATCAGGGTGATCATCGGCAGCAGGATCGTCGGCCGTCGCCGCACGTCCTCGAAGGTCTCCCCCGGGGAGAGGAAGACCCCGATCACCCGGGCCAGGAACCCCTTCGTGGCGGCCTCGGTCGCCGTCCCGTTCGCCTCGCTCATCGCACACCTCCCACCTCTCCCGCCGGCGGGACGTGCCGCCGGGGGAGGCCAAGTTCCTCGTTTCGTTCGGGTTCGAGAGCCGGGCTCGAGCCCCTCCGGCCCCCCCTAGGTGATACGGGGAGGAGGGAAAAAGTTGCGCCGGGGCCTCAGAACAGGGTGGCGAGGCGTTCCGCGACGGCCTCCAGGATCCGCCGGTCCTCCTCGTCGAACGCGTCGGGGCTGTCGCTATCGACGTCGATCTCGCCGAACACGTATCCCAGCTTCCGGATCGGGACGACGATCTCCGAGCGGGTCTGCGGGCGGCAGGCCAGGTAGCGTTCGTCGGCGCCCACGTCGGGGACCACCAGGGTCCGGCCCTCGGCCGCGGCGGCGCCGCAGATCCCCTCGCCGACCCGGATGCGCACGTGCGGGGTGGGTCCCCCGACGTGGTTATGAAGCACGAGTTCATCCCCCTCGACGAGGTAGAGGCCGGTCCAGTCATGGCGGTCCGAGGATTCATGGATCGACTGGACGACGGCGCTCAGGACCCCGTCCCGGTCCGAGGCGGTGCGCAGGATCGCGTCGACACTCTCCAGGAGAGCCTTCCGCGGGTCCAGTTGTGGGGGTTGCTGCATCGATTCCTCCGGGTCGGAGGGGGACGGTACCAGACCGGGGATCCGGGGCGCAACCCCCGATCCGACTGCGCCATCTGACGCTGCCGACCCGGGTCCGTCCCGCCGACGATAGCATGTAATCTATTGCAGAAAAAAGGCTTGGTTCTTTCATGGCGCAGGGCCGGAACGGGCACGATACCTGCTTCCCTCCCGTCCTCGAAGGGCTCGCGTGACGGGTGAGGCCCCGAGGAACCACCGCTCCGGCGACCCCACCGCCGGATGACGAGGGTGAAGCATGTCGTCATCACGACCGACTCGCCGCGTTCTCCCGCTGGTGCTGGCCGCGCTGCTGTGCCCCGCGATCACCGAGGCCTCCGACGACGGGATGGAGTGCTCCGACTGTCACGAGGTGAATCCGGAGGTCGTGGCCTCGTCGGTTCACGGCTTCCTGGAGTGCACCGACTGCCATGCGGCGGCCGCCGAGTTTCCCCACGAGGCCGCCCCGGTCGACTGCGCCACGTGTCACGAGGGCGTCGCCGGCGAGTACGCGGCCAGCATCCACGGCCGGGCCCGCAGCCACGGCGCCACGGAGGCGCCGGACTGCTCGAGCTGTCACGGGGAGATCCACACGCTGCAGCCGGTGGCGTCCCCGGATTCGCCCGTCAACCCCGCCCGGCTGCCGGAGACCTGCGGGGGCTGCCACTCGGATCCGGAGATGGTGGCGAAGTTCCACATCCCCATCGCGCGTCCCCTGGAGGCCTACCGGCAGAGCGTCCACGCGCGGGCGGTGGGGGAGGGGCTGCACGGCGCGACCTGCAGCGATTGCCACGGCAGCCACGGGATCTTCGACGCCTCGGACCCCCGCTCGAAGGCGAACCACCAGCGGGTCCCGGAGACCTGCGGCGCCTGCCACGAGGAGATCGCCGCGGTGTTCGAGGAGAGCGTGCACGGCGTCGCCGCGGCCCAGGGGGTCCGGGACTCGCCGGTCTGCACGGACTGCCACAGCGAGCACCGCATCCTCTCCCCCTCGGAGCCCGGCTCGCCGGTCTACGCCACCAACATCCCCGTGCAGACCTGCGGGCGATGTCACGGGAACGTGCGGCTGGCGGAGAAGTACGGGATTCCCGAGGGGAAGGTCGAGGCCTACGAGCTTAGCTACCACGGGATGGCGTCGCGTTCCGGCGCCGTGACCGTGGCCAACTGCGCCTCCTGTCACGGCGTCCACGACATCCAGCCCTCCTGGGACGAGCGCTCCCACGTCCACGCCAGCAACCTGGCGGTGACCTGCGGCCAGTGTCACCCCGGGGCGGGGAAGCGCTTCGCCATCGGCCCCGTCCACGTGGACGTCACCGAGGCCCGTTTCCCCTTGGTCTACTGGATCCGCTGGATCTACCTGCCCCTGATCTGGTTCACCGTCGGCGCCATGCTCCTGCACAACTTCCTCGACCTGCGCCGCAAGCAGGGCCTGCCGCACCTGCGTCCGCCGCGCGTCCGGCCGCGGCAGCGCATGCTGCCCGGGTTCCGGATCGCCCACCTGGCGGTGATGGTCAGCTTCATCCTGCTGGTCTACACCGGCTTCGCCCTCAAGTACCCCGAGAGCTGGTGGGCCCGGCCCCTCCTGTTCGCCGAGGGAAGCTTCGGGCTGCGTGGCTGGCTGCACCGGGCGGCGGCCGTCGTGCTGCTGGCGGCCTGCGCCTTCCACGTCGTGCACCTGGTCGTCGACCGCAGGGCGCGGGCGTGTATCGCGCGGATGCGCCCGTCCCGCCACGATCTCCAGGAGGTGGTGGAACGCCTCGGCTTCAACCTGGGGCGCCGCCGGGAAATGCCCCATGCTCCTGCGGTAGGCTACATCGAGAAGGTCGAGTACCTGGCGTTCATGTGGGGCATGGGGGTGATGGCGGCCACCGGGTTCGTCCTGTGGTTCGAGAACCTGGCGCTACGCTGGCTTCCCACCTGGGCCATCGACGCGGCCACGGCCGTCCATTTCTACGAGGCGATCCTGGCCACGCTTGCCATCGGCGTCTGGCACGGCTACTGGGTCATCTTCGACCCGGTGGTCTACCCGATGGACTGGAGCTGGTGGAACGGCGTGGAGCCTCCCGGAAGGGTCGCCGAGCGCGAGGCCGCACCCTACGCGGACGCCGCGACGGATCCGGACGAGGACGCCCGGCAGCGGGCAGTGTAGAATCTGTCGGGCCGGCGCTGGCACGAACCCGAGGACCATCGCCCCGGAATCGAGGACTCAAGCATGCGGAGCTTCCTGATCGCGGTCACCCGCAACTGGATCAGCCTGTGCGGCACCGCGCTCACCACCGTCAGCGGCATCCTGATCCTCGTCCTGTTCGGCATGGAGTGGCTCGGGCACGAGGGAAGCCCCTACCTGGGGATCCTGGCCTTCGTGATCCTGCCCAGCATCTTCGTCCTGGGCTTGCTGCTGATCCCGCTGGGGGCCTGGCTCGAACAGCGGCGGCAGCGGCGCGCGATCGAGAAGGGAGAGCCGGCCCCCGGCTTCCCGGTGATCGACCTGAACCACGGCAGGACCCGGAAGATCGTCACCGTGGTCCTGCTGGCCACCGTGCTCAACGTCGTCATCCTCTCGCTGGCCACCTACAAGGGCGTCGAGGTCATGGACTCGACGGAGTTCTGCGGCACCACATGTCACACCGTGATGATGCCGGAGTACACCACCTACCTCCGGTCTCCCCACGCGCGGGTGAAGTGCGCGTCCTGTCACATCGGCCCCGGGGCGGACTGGTTCGTGAAATCGAAGCTCTCCGGCTCCTGGCAGCTCGTGGCGGTCACCTTCGATCTCTACCCGCGACCGATCCCGGTGCCGGTCCACAACCTCCGCCCGGCCCGGGAGACCTGCGAACAGTGCCATCTGCCGACCCACTTCGTGGGGGACCGTCTCGAGGTGCTCACCCACTACGACAACGACGAGGCGAATACCGAGCTGAAGACGGTGCTGCTGCTGCGGGTCGGCGGCCAGCAGGGGAGCTCCTCCCACGGCATCCACTGGCACGTGGATCCCGGCGTGCAGATCCGCTATCACTCCGACGAGAGCCGTGAGGTGATCTACGACGTGGAGATGACCCTGGAGGACGGGACCGTCCGCACCTTCCGGAACCCCGACCAGACCCCGGAGGAGGCCGGTCCGTGGCGGATCATGGACTGCGTCGATTGCCACAACCGTCCCACGCACATCTACCGGATGCCCGGGGAGGAGATCGACGCGGCGATCCAGGCCGGCCGCATCGACCGGTCCCTGCCCTACGTCCACCGGGAAGGGCTGGCGGCGCTGCAGGAGGAGTACGAGTCCCATGCGGCGGCGCGGGAGAAGATCCACGAGCGCCTCCGGGGATTCTACGCGGAGCAGTACCCGGACCTGGCTGGGAGGCGCCAGGACGACATCGTCGCCGCCGCGGACGCCCTCACGCGGATCTACACGACGAACGTCTTCCCGACGATGAACATCCGCTGGGGGACCTACCCGAACCACGTGGGGCACCAGAACTCACCGGGGTGCTTCCGCTGTCACGACGACGAGCACGAGTCGGAGGACGGCGAGGTGATCTCCCAGGACTGCTTCACGTGTCACAACCTCCTGGCCATGGAGGAGGAGAACCCCGACATCCTCGGGGAACTCGAGCCGTGACCCGCCCTGCGTGATTTGACCCAGAAGACCTGGGGCGAATCCACGCTCATCGTGCCAACGCGCTGCACCAGAACGGCTTAGCCTGATAGAATGTCGTGGCACGTCGCTTGCCTTTCTCCCCACGGAGGCGGCAGGCGGGGAGGTGCCCGCACCGCCGGGAGCGCGCCGTGCGAGAACCCGCGGGAGGGGCGAGCCAGTCGCCTTCGTGTCTTTTTTGCAACGCTTTCGTTCCTCCCGGCGTCCGGGAGGGCCCGAGGTCCCCAGACGTGCCCGTTCGCAAGCCGCGGCCCCGGAGGCGCCAACCGGTCCAGGAGACCGACATCGAGGCCCGGAAGCGGTTCAGCCGCTTCGGGCCGGAGGACGCCGGGCTGCTCGCCGGGATCCGGGAGCCGCTCTCCCGACACGTCGAGTCGATCGTGGACGCGTTCTACCAGCACCTGCTGGAGCAGGAGCCGCTCCGCCGGTTCCTGTCCGACCCAGACGTCGTGAAGCGCCTCCGACGTCTGCAGTCGGCCTATCTGCTCAGCCTCACCCGGGAGGATCACGGGGACGAGTACGTGGCGGATCGTCTCCGGATCGGGCGGACCCACGAACGGATCGGGCTGCGTCCCCAGTGGTATCTGGGCTCCTACGGGATCCTGCTCGATCAGATGGTCCCGATGATCGTGGAGCACTATCCGGACGACCCGGACCGGGCGGCGCGCACGACCATCGCGCTGACGAAGCTGTTCAACCTGGACAGCCAGATCGTCCTCGACGCTTACTTCGAAACCCGGCAGCAGAAG